>NZ_JBNNMG010000068.1:0-29660 GCF_050272555.1 Lysinibacillus sp. NPDC047702
CGGAACGGAGATCAACCCCTCGTTTTGAAAAAGGACTATACTTTTTAATTTGTCACCTTGATGTCATTGACATAATAGTATTTCAACAACATGAAAAGCCGCAATTCTCCATAACAGAGAATCGCGGCTTTTTAAAAGTGGCTGAAGGATTGGAAATATGTATCTTTAATATCTGTTGAGCTTTCGTTCGATGGAATCTAAACGATTATTAACATTCTGTAATTGTTTATACATTTGCCTAAACTGTAAATTTTGATCCTGTGCCTTTGATGTCTTTTCTTGAGCCAATTCCTCTTCCTCCTGTAACGCTAATATTGTGGCGAGGGTTGATAATGAATAACCGAGTGTTAAAACAATTGAAGCAATTACTTCAACTTTAGAGGAGGTTATTTCTCCTGCTAATAAACCAGATTCTTCATTCGTTCCTTCATATTTATGCTTTTTCATTTATCTCCCTCCCATATACAGCTAATATATGGTGGAGAAAGCGGTAGCGTAACTTGTCCTTCATTTTTCACATTGGAGGCTAAAATTCCTTATTAAGGATTTGTAATTTTCTAATAATTTAATTGATTTTTCTAGAAGAATAGAGCATTATAGTAGAAATAAACCTATGTTTTGAGGGGGAATTGTTGTGAATAAGGGCTTTAAATATTGTAAAGAATCCAGAGTTATGCGTACAAGTCGAGTGTTTCCAAACGACGTTAACAATCATAATACACTATTTGGTGGTCGATTAATGAGTGATATTGACCAAGTGGCCTCTATATCTGCTGCAAAGCATAGTCGTAGGGATTGTGTAACAGCCTCAACAGATTCAGTTGACTTCCTTTATCCAATTCGCCCAACGGATTCTGTTTATTTTGAATCCTATGTAACATGGACAGGAACGTCTTCTATGGAGGTGTTCGTAAAGGTTATTTCCGAAAATTTAAAAACGGGGGAGCGGAAGGTTGCAGCAACGGCATTATTAACATTTGTAGCTTTAGATGAAAATAATAAACCCGCACCGGTGCCTCGCGTTATTCCTGAAACAGTGGAGGAGACAAAGCTACATGAAACTGCCGCAGAACGAGCAAAGGCACGCGCAGAGCGGAAAAAAGAAAGTAAAGCGTTAGCTCAGTTTATTTCAATGAATGATCCATGGGATTATCGGCTCGAAATGATGGAAAACTATTATATGTGAAAAAATAGGCATCCGATTAGTAAGCCTTTGCTAATCAGATGCCTTTTCATTTATAGTTCTGTCACCGTTACATCAGGTGCGCCAAAACGTGATTTTGCACCGTGCATCACTGGTCCAACATAGTCATTTAAAGCCCAGCCATGAGCAATTGCAGCAGATACAAACTCTTTTGCCTCTATGACTGCTTCTTTTACTGAAAGACCATTTGCAAGGTTTGCGGTTACAGAGGCCGCAAATGTACAGCCTGCACCATGATTATAAGTGGAAGCCACTTTTTCAGATTCTAATAAATAGAACTTCTCACCATCAAAGAATAAATCCGTTGCTTTTTCAGTGGCTAACGCTTTTCCACCTTTAATGACAATAGCCTTAGCACCTAGCTCATGAATTTTACGAGCTGCTGCTTTCATCTCTTCTATCGTTTTTGGTGTACCTGTTCCAGCTAATTGTCCAGCTTCAAATAAGTTAGGGGTTGTGACCGCAGCTAGTGGCAATAGATATTGAATCATGGCGTCTGTGTTACCAGGGTTTAATACTTCATCCTCGCCTTTACAGACCATTACAGGGTCAATGACAACATTGGATGTACCCGATTTCGCGATAGCATTTCCAGCAATACGAATAATTTCTTCAGTTGACAGCATCCCTGTTTTAATAGCATCGATGCCTGTTGATAGCGCCGTTTCAATTTGTTTTTGCAGAAGTTCTGTTGGTAATGGTGTGACGTTATGTGTCCAACCATTTGGATCCATCGTAACAATTACTGTTAATGCCACCATGCCATATGTTCCGTGTTCCTGAAATGTTTTTAAATCAGCTTGCATCCCTGCACCGCCTGAAGTATCTGAACCAGCAATGGTTAAAGTTTTTTTAAGAGTCATGTGAAAGATCTCCTTTATAGTTGAAAGTTTTAAAATTACCATCTAGTATAGTCTGATTCTGATTCTATAAAAATAGCCAGAATGCTATATTTTTACAGGGTCAGTTCGAATCTTTTTCAGCTGATGTTCAAACATTCGCCGATTTAGAGGAACTCTGGCTAAAGCCCCAAGCCGCAATTATATCGATGCATAATTGATCTGATACTTGAATTCAACATTATTTTTTTGTACCGTTGAAAGAAGAGAAAGGGGCTTATAAAAGATGAAACAAGTATTCCCGAATGACTGGCAAGCAATACTAGCAGAAGAAATGGAAAAAGCATACTATAAAAAACTACGACATTTTGTAGCACATGAATATTCAACACAAACAATTTATCCACCTATGAATGATGTCATGAATGCCTTTAATACAACAGCTTATCGTGATGTGAAGGTTGTTATATTAGGTCAAGATCCTTATCATGGTCCAAATCAAGCACATGGATTGAGTTTCTCAGTAAAGCCGGGAATTCCACATCCGCCTAGTTTACGTAATATGCTGCAAGAATTACAAGACGATGAGGGTTGTCCGATTCCTCAACATGGCACATTAACGAAATGGGCGCAGCAGGGTGTCATGTTATTGAACACAGTTTTAACTGTTCGGGCAGGTCAAGCAAACTCCCATAAAGAACAAGGATGGGAACAATTTACGGATGCTGTGATCGATAAATTAGCAGCAAGATCAGAGCCTATTATTTTTGTGTTGTGGGGCAAGCCGGCACAACGAAAAAAACCATTGATTCGTAAATATTCAACACCTCATGTTATTTTAGAGGCACCTCATCCAAGTCCACTTAGTGCCTATAGAGGTTTTTTTGGTAGTAAACCATATTCTAAGATTAATGCACAGCTACTAGAATGGGGAGAGCAGCCTATTGATTGGTGTCTAGCATAGATTGGCACAAATCGTTTATCTTCATTCAGCAGACTCCCACCTCTTCAAGTGGTGAAATGAATGTCGTTTTGGTTCCTTTTCATGTGGGTGTCCAAACCTGAATGAAGATAAGCCTCCGGCGGATGTCACGGATTTTCAAAGGAATGAATTGTGCAGGCACAATTCAAAATCCGGACGCAATTACACCAAGGCGAAATTGATACACTATTAGATTCGTGATACAGTTACTTATAGAAGAAAGTGAGGGGCAACGATGAAGGTGAATTGTTTCAAATGTCAACATTTTAAAGTAACATGGGACCCGCAAACGCCACGTGCCTGTGCGGCATATGGCTTTAAAACAAAGCAAATACCATCCGTTGTCGTAAAACAATCCTCTGGCATGGACTGTTTAAAATTTGTACCCAAAGCAGAAAGTGGGAGAATGCAATGATTCCTTATCAAGCCGTTATTCAACAACTTGAAAAGCAATTATCAGGTGTGAAGAATGCTGGAAATGAGCAACAAATTCGAGAAGCCTTAACTGCGATTCGAGCATTATGTGATGTAGTATTAGACTCAGCTGAGGGCATATCAAAAGCACAGTCTAAGCATATACCACAAATGTTAGTATCTGAGCCAAAGCCATCAAGTTTATACACAGCAAAAATTGAAGAAGAAGACGGAGCAAATGGTGATTCAATTTTTGATTTTTAACCATTATTAAAGGCAGGGAGAATAACATGAAAAAATTTATCGTGACAGGTGCACTTCATGGCTTTTTAGCAGTAGCATTCGGTGCGTTTGGTGCACATGCGTTAAAGGAAGTTTTAGATGATTATGGTCGGGGTATTTGGGAGACAGCCGTACAATACCAAATGTTTCATGCGACAGGCTTGCTTGTTATTGGCTTATTAATGAGCTCAAAATTATTAGGTGAGGTAAAGCAATTAAATTTAGCTGGTATTTTCTTTAACCTCGGTATTGTCTTCTTTTCAGGCAGTTTATATATATTAGCCATCAGCGGCATTAAAGTATTAGGAGCTATTACCCCAATTGGCGGTGTACTATTTTTAGCAGGGTGGGTGCTCATTATCTTAACTGCTCTTAAACATGCTCGATAAAATTTTTGAGCAGTGATTCAACTTCTCGCTTATGCAGAATGAAAAATTAAACACTTTACTCCTTCGCATTATTTGTGAGGGGGTTTTTAGTTATAGCAACTATTGAAAGCTCAAAAAAATTATTCTATCAATCTTCATTTTAATTCCTATTGTTTTTGTAAGGATTTATAGTACACTATTATTACCAAAAGAGTTCGAGTTTGAGAAAGTGAGGATTGTGGAATTATGGATAAATTATTTACATTACTTGATCATAATTTTGATGAAATGGTTGCCATTCGTCGACATTTACATGAGTATCCGGAATTATCCTTTGAAGAGGTGGAAACACCAGCATATATAGCAGCCTATCATCGTGCATTAGGGCATGATGTTCGTGAGCAGGTAGGAGAGAGTGGTGTTGTTGCGACATTACGTGGTGGGAAGCCAGGTAAGACGGTGGCGTTACGAGCTGATTTCGATGCATTAGCCATCCAAGAAGAAAATGAGATTCCATATAAATCTAAAATAGATGGTAAAATGCATGCCTGTGGTCATGATGGTCATACAGCAACATTATTAGGACTTGCGAAGGCATTAAATGCGATTAAAGAGGAAATTGTAGGAAATGTAGTATTTATTCATCAGCATGCAGAGGAGATTGCCCCAGGTGGAGCAAAGCCTATGATAGAGGATGGCTGTCTGGATGGAGTAGATGTTATTTTCGGTACACATTTGTGGGCGCCCACACCAATAGGAGATCTGTTGGTAAGAGGTGGAGCGATTATGGCTGCTGCCGATAAAGTGGAAATTACGATTCAGGGTAAAGGCGGTCATGGGGCAGAACCACATCATTCTATTGATGCAGTTGTGCTTGGATCACAATTTGTTGTAAATGCGCAGCAGCTTATTTCCCGTCGAATAGATCCATTAAAATCAGCAGTGTTAACGCTTGGCCATTTTGAGGCCATAAATCCTTTCAATGTGATTGCTGACCGAGTAGTGCTTGCAGGAACAGTCCGTACATTTGATGAGCAGGTGCGACAGCAGATGGAGGATGAACTGGAGTGTGTATTAAAGGCAACTTGCCAAACCTTTGGTGCAAGCTATGACTATTGCTATACAAGGGGTTATCCGCCTGTTTACAATCATGTGGAGGAGACAGCATTTATTGCACAGCTTGCAAATGATGTACCAGGAGTAGAAAATGTCATAACATGCCCACCATTTATGATTGGTGAAGATTTTGGCTATTACCTAGAAAAAGTACCAGGTACATTTTTCTTTACAGGTGCTAAAAAGCCTGAGTGGGAAGAAGCATATCCACATCATCATGCACGCTTTGATTTTGATGAACGTGCGATGCTAATTGCTGCCAAAACTTTAGGAAAAGCAACTTTACAATACTTACAGAAAAATGAATAGTCAAATGGCATGATAGGAATGTTCCTAACATGCCATTTTTAGTAAGTATCAATAATAACAACAGACTATTATTAGCTAGATAAGCAATGAATTATGGATTCTGATTAAAATAGGACATCTCTTCATCATATTCAGCAAAATCAAAGTAAATCATAGGGAAGAGAAAGCGATGATTTGATTTAAGCTCACGTATAATTACATGATCTCGACCAGCAGCTTCAACTACACCCCGCACAGTTTTAGTGTTTTTTCCTTGCTCAATAGCATGCTCAAAAGAGAAATGGAAGGTAGCTGGTTTTCCACGATTCAAACGCAAAATATTTTCAATATAGGACTCTTCCCGTCCAGGTGGTCGTCCGCTACTTGGAATTGTTACTTGTGGGGGCATTTGTTGCGTTGTCGGTGTCCAATAATATGGCATCATCGATAATCAACCTTCTTTCTTTTAAATTTGTGGACAGTCTTCCTCAGTTGGTGAGAAAAAGCAATGCGATTTATATCTTCCTGTGTTCCATTGACCATACCATTGTGCTGGACAAGCTCCTTCAGGTCTAAAAAACCAGAGGGAGCGGGTTGCAGGATGGAACCGTTCACCTTGAATCACTCGTTTTGCTAAACGAATATCTAGATCACGTGCTCGTTGATAAAAGTAACCCTTTTGTGTTGCCTCGAAGCCTCCTGGACGCTGATAAACCATTTGTTCAATTGTACGAATATCTCCAAAATCTAGGCAATCCCCTCGTACGCGGTTGACGCCTACGTTGCCAACCATCAGCATACCTAATTCTCCTTCACCTTCTGCCTCAGCACGCATAAGCCTTGCAAGCATTGCTGTTTGTGCATCATTGGTCTTTATAACAGCGATTTACATTCCTCCTCGCAGACAGTATATGCATGGAGGCATTGTAGACATGTTTATTTTCATGATAAAGATCATCACATTTCAAAGTTAGTAAGCATATATTAGTCATAACGAGTAGTCTGTAAAAAAATAGGGTAAGATCATTTAAAACCTTAGATATTTTTTAAAAAAATTGGGTAAATAGAGAATAGCTAATATATAGGGAACATGAGATCATTTACGCCCCAGCGTAATTGCGTCCGGATTTTTTTTGAGCTCGCTCATCCGCAGGGGGCTTTATCTTGACTCAGCGATGATTTGTACACCGCTGAATAGGGAGAACGTCGCATCATCTTACCATTTATAGAGGTGGGAGTCTTCTGTATCTGCCGCTGCCGCTACGTTTACGCGCAAAACATCTGCCGCTATGTTTTAGATACAAAAACATTTGCTGAATCAAGATAAAAGTTGCATGTGTATTGAATACATGTGAGGTGACAGGAAATGGAGATTGGTGTTTGGTTTGGTATTTTATTGAGTGCTGTGCTGGCGTTTTTATTAGGTGATTTTTACGGACAGCCACTCCATTGGTATCTTTTTATTTTAATCATCGTTATTGGTTTTTTTATCAATACGATTATATTGATATTAAAGGTGAAGGATGAAAGATCCTGAGGGTTAAAGTAATATGAAAATAAGAAAGTGTCATCGTAGTAAAGGTGACACTTTCTTATTTTTGTTATTGAAAAGATAAAAACTTTTGTATGACAAGTATATTGAAAATAAACAATGACATACTAAAATGGAAAAATATTTTTTGCTTTCATGAAGGAGTGTTACAATGCGTATTTTTGGTATGTTTGTAGCAATTATCGTAAGTGCATTCATAGCTGTAGGTATAGCAGAATTTTACCATCAACCATATAACTGGTATTTAGTTTTCCTAATGATTCTAACTGGTTTTTTTATTCATACCATTATTTTAATATTGGAATCAGAAGCAAGTGAAGAAAATGAATTTTAAAAAATGCGAGTCCATTTTAGGGCTCGCATTTTTTAGGATTAGACTGTTAAGAATTTCACTAGTTTTTCGTTATCGAGAAGGTTACCAACGAAGAATGCACCGAACTCCCCGTAACGAGCAGAAACTTCATCGAAGCGCATTTCGTATACTAATTTTTTAAATTGTAATACGTCGTCTGCGAATAATGTTACGCCCCATTCATGATCATCGAAGCCAACAGAACCGGTGATGATTTGTTTTACTTTACCAGCATAGCCACGACCAATCATACCGTGAGAACGCATTAATGATTTACGCTCATCCATTGAAAGCATATACCAGTTATCATTGCCCTGACGACGTTTATCCATTGGATAGAAGCATACATATTTAGAGCGTGGAAGCTCAGGATATAGGCGTGCGCGTACATGTAGATTTTGATATGGATCTTCGTTTGATTCGCCAGCTAAATAGTTGGAAAGCTCTACAACAGATACATAAGAATATGTAGGAATTGTAAAATCAGCAATTGCTAATTTATTAAAATCAGCTTCAAGCTCTTGTAGCTCATCCATTGTTTCACGCAATGTCATAATCATAAAGTCAGCTTTTTGACCAACGATTGCATAAAAGGCATGAGCACCTGTTTTAGCGATATCTGCTTCGTTTAATTTTTCTAAATATGTGACGAATTCTTCTACTGCTGCTTGACGTTCTTCAGCAGAAACGAGTTTCCAAGATGCCCAGTCGATTGAGCGGAAATCATGTAAAGCATACCAACCATCTAAAGTAATTGCTGCTTCATTCATTATTGAAAACACTCCTTTATAAGTGAATAACATTCAATTTTAGTTTATCATAGTTTGTACAAAATCCCTAAATTCATGATTGTATTTCACGAATTTGACACCTTCCACAGATTATGTATGCTTAAGAGAAGAGATGTAAATAGAGGAGCTCTAAGCATGAATAGTATTTTACAACAGCCAATTTGGCGTTTTTACGATCAATCCATTAGTGCAAAACAAAGATCGCCACTTGAATCCTTTGCAACGGATGATACTTTATGTCAGTTAGTGGGACAATTAGCTTCTCCGCCAACTATTCGTACATGGGTACATGATGCATCCGTTGTCCTTGGTATTCAGGATCATCGCTTACCTTATGTACAACAGGGAATGGAGTTACTCAAAGCACATGCCTATCAACCTATCGTACGTAATTCGGGAGGTTTAGCAGTAGTCCTAGATGCAGGAGTATTAAATATTTCAATCGTTTTATCTGAACAAACAGAAGCATTAAGCATCAATGATGGCTATGATGTAATGGTTGCCCTAATCAAAGGATTATTGCCTGAGGTAGCAGATAGAATTGAAGCCTATGAAATTATAGGTTCCTATTGCCCAGGTTCCTATGATTTAAGTATTGATGGGAAGAAATTTGCAGGTATTTCGCAAAGGCGCTTACGTCAAGGAGTAGCTGTGCAAATTTATCTATGTATTGAAGGAAGCGGTTCTGAACGAGCAGCGCTTATTCGAGATTTTTATGAGAAAAGTTTACAGGGAGAGGAAACAAAATTTACGTATCCTAGCATTGACCCTAGTGTAATGGCTTCACTGTCAGAGCTTGTTGATGCAACTTTAACGGTGGAAGCAGTAATCATTCGATTACAGCAGCTTATTCATAGTATGACTGAAGAAATACGATTTGAATCTTTTCATGATGAGGAACTTCCGTTATATGCATTCTATTTACAACGAATATTAGAGCGCAATACGAAAATGCTCGCACCTAAATAAATAGAAGCAACAAAGGAAAAAGCGATGCTGCTAACTAAGCGCATCGCCATTTTCTTGATAATTAGAGCTGCTTACAACAAGATTTCCGTTTTTCTCCATTTTGAAAACAGGTGCAATTCGTTCTTCCTCTTCATCTAGTGTTACAAGTCGTCTAGCGCGGTTCATAATTTGTACAAATTGCTCGTAATCTTTGCGAATTGCTCTATTCTCTTCTTCTAACTGAGTAATGGTTTTTTCTAGTTTTTTATTTTTCTCAGATGTTACATGTACTAGCTGTCTCCATTTTGTAGACTCATTACCTAGCTCACCAGAATGCTGTAAACGTAGTAAGTAGGCTATGACAATATCAAGAGATAGTGCAGATAACGGAATGGATTTACCCTCTGCGGCACTGCTATTGACTGTAAACATACTAGAGGCACGTCGTCTTGCTGGTGCACCCAACACTCGCATTCTCTCTTTTCTTTCTTTTTTCGCTTCAGCTAATTGCTCCTCATATTCCTTGCGAACAACAGCATTCCAACGAAAACCACAGGCAGCGGCAGTACGATTTAACGCATCCCCTGCTTCTTCAAAAGCATTTAACTGTGTACTACCCTCTGTTACGTGGCGAATGACCGCCTCTGCTAATAATTCATCATTTTCTTGTAACCAAGCATCTTGTCTTACTTTACTCATATAAAATCCTCCCACCTTTATTTGGAACTTCTTTATTTAAGACTAGCATGACCAATCTTTTAACCTTTTATTCATCTATGTGGAAGGAATTATGCTTGAATACAAGGTGAAAAGTGCGATACAATACCCGATGTAGGTTTGTACGCATGCTGCATACTTAAATATGTGAAGGTCATGCGTTCAATAAAAGTGAAGTTTTGAATGAAAAAATACTATATAGAAAGGGTTGTTGACAAAATGGCAAACGAATTTAAAGTTTGCGATGAATGTCAGGCCGTTAACTTAAAAACGTTAATTCCAAAATTAAAGGAAATCGATCCTGATGCAACCATCGAAATCGGCTGTCATTCCTATTGTGGCCCAGGACGTAAAAAAACATTTACCTTTGTGAATAGCCGCCCTGTTGCAGCCTTAACGGAAGAAGAGCTTATGGAAAAGGTATTGGCAAAATTAAAGAAATAAGTAAAACAAACATGCTATCTTCACTTGTTGAGGATAGTTTTTGTTTTCTTTAAGATGTTTAGGTATTTATAATCTTGAGAGAGCAATTAAATATAAATTAGCATTTTTATTAGGTCAATAGAAATCTAATTTTTTACGAATTTCCAATGATTTAGGTTGATAGTCTCTATAAAGTAAGAGAAATATGTATGCTAGTCCAATATTTATCGCATATAATAGAACAAATACGAAACGGGGGTGCTGTACAAATGACACATTATGCAAAAGCTAAATTGCAAGAGGAGAAAGTATTTAAGGACCCAGTGCATCGCTATGTGCATGTACGGGATCAGGTGATTTGGGATTTAGTGGGGACGAGAGAATTTCAACGATTACGTAGAATTCGTCAGCTAGGTACAACATTTTTAGTATTCCATGGGGCGGAGCACAGCCGCTTTAGTCATTCACTTGGTGTTTATGAGATTGTACGTCGTATAGTAGATGATATATTTGCTGGTCGTCCAGAGTGGGACGAAGAAGAACGACTTCTTGTGCTTTGTGCAGCCCTATTACATGATCTAGGACATGGACCATTTTCACATGCTTTTGAAAATGTCTTTGAGCTAGACCATGAATTTTATACAAGACAAATTTTACTGGGTAATACGGAAGTTAATGCAGTCTTAAAGAAAGTTGCTGCTGATTTCCCAGAGAAAGTATCTCAAGTCATTGAAAAAACCTATCCAAATAAGCAAGTCGTCAGCCTAATATCCAGTCAAATTGATGCTGATCGTATGGATTACCTACAGCGTGATGCCTATTTCACTGGCGTCAGCTACGGCCATTTTGATATGGAGCGAATCTTAAGAGTTATGCGCCCACGAAAAAATCAAGTGGTTATTAAGGCAACTGGTATGCATGCAGTGGAAGATTATATTATGAGCCGCTATCAAATGTACCTGCAAATTTATTTTCATCCTGTTTCTCGAAGTGCAGAGGTTATTTTAAATAATATTTTAAAGCGAGCCAAGCAATTAAGCTTAGATAGCTATTATTTTAAGCACGAACCTACACATTTTAAAGCATTTTTCCGCAATTCTATTACGCTTGAGGACTATCTTGCGTTAGATGAAAGCATTCTTTTTACATATTTTCAACTTTGGATGCAAGAAGATGATGCTATCTTAAGTGATTTAAGTCGCCGTTTTGTGAATCGTAAGCTATTCCAGTACATTGATTTAGATCCAGGGGTAGAGTTGGACAAATATCAAAAACTACAAAAGCTTTTCAAGCAAGCGGAGTTAGATCCAGAATATTATCTTGTCCACGATACGACAGCAGATTTACCATATGATTTTTATCGACCAGGTGAGGAAGAAGTGCGAGTTCCGATTTTTTTAGAAATGAAAACCGGAGAGTTACGAGAGCTGTCACGTGAATCGATTATCGTCGATTCCATTTCTGGTCGTATGAAACGAGATCATAAAATATATTTCCCTTTAGATTTTTTAGAGAATGATCAGACACATGCTACGGTAAAGAAAGAAATTTTAAAGTTGTTAAAAGGAAAAGGGAAAAATAAATCCTAGAATAAATTTAAAATGTATAAATTTTGTATATCTATTTTTATTTTTACCTATATTTGTAATGAGAGCAGTGAACAAACCCAACTCGAGTGATTGTTTACTGTTTTTATTTTTGCATAAAAATCAATATATTTGGAAAAAAATAGATTTATTTGGAATTATGTAAATGAAAAATATGGAATTGTTTAGAATTTGTTCAGTAGCGCTTTTTATAATGAGACTAAAACCCTAAAGGGGGTGAGGCCCATTTTAAAAGGCATCACAGTGTTAGTAAAATTGATACAAGTAGCTGTACAAGGACACATTGGTCATCATGATTACCAAGACGTGTAGGATGTATTTACCCTTGACGACAACTTAAATGAAGGAAAGAGAGACCAGCCTAATGTTTGTGGCATTCCTTTCCAACATAATGAAAGGATGCAACGTCGTCAGCAAACACCAACAGGTATCTCTCTGAACTTAGAAAAGGAGAGAAACATGAAGAAATTTAATATAGCAATAATTATATTGCTACTAGTCTTTCAAACAGTGCTTTCACCAATTTCAGTGTTTGCAGACGAGGGCCAACCTCCTGTGACACCTCCATCTGAATCTAGCGGAGATGCTGGAACTGGTTCTGGTGGCGAGGGAGATGACCCAAATGTAACAAGTGGAGATACCGCTGAAGTGACGGCTCCGGAGGATGAAGTTCAATCATTGATAATGCCGTTAGCAGCACCATTACCTCCTGTAGATTTAACTGCCTCAGCACGATTAGAGGTATTTGAATTAAAAATTAATGGTACTAATGTAGTACCACCAGCATTTACAACGGAGTTAGCACAAAATCAACAAGCAAATGGAAAATTTATTTTCAAGGTTGATTTGCCAGGTGATGTGAAGACTGGGGATTTTTTCACCTACTCATTGCCAGCCTCGTTAATAGATTTTAATGGTGCATTCCATGGACAAAAAAATTCAACTGCTGTTTCACCAGCATTTAAATGGGAAACAACTGGTAGCCAAGTTACTGTTACAATAACTGAAGATCCATCTGAGGATATTGCAGGCTCTAATGATGTTGGGTTTGAGATGAACTTTACATCTGGTTTTAATCTATTTGGCAATAATATAGAACAGGACTTAGAAATACCTTTAGCTGGTGGAGGAACAGATATTGTTAAACTGACATTCCTTCCAACTACTAGCGGTGAAAAAATTGTGTCCAAGGAATCAAAAGGCGTTACAATTGATGACGGTGACCGTATTATTGACTGGGAAGTATGGGTTAATAAAGCTGGTAAAAATTTGAATAATGCAACTATAAAAGACACACCAAAAGCAGGTCATGTAATTGTGCCAAATTCTGTTACAGTTGAGACGTATGAAGTGGGCTTAACTGGTGTAGCAGCAACAGCTACAGGAACACAATCAAACCAAAATTTCGAAGATCTTGTGCTAGATGGTAGAAATGCATATAAAATCAAATATCAAACAAAAGTGAACTTACCAATTGCAGAGCAAGAGGGAACAAAAGAATTTTCGAATTCAATTACATTAACTGATCCTACCTATGGAGATTCAGATACTAAAAAAGCATCAACTACGTATGGTAAGGCATTAGAAAAAAGTTTAGATGGCACAAAAACAAGCAATAACTATATATCTTCATGGGAAGTTCGTTACAACTATAATCAAGCAGCGATTGACCAAGCAGACGCTTGGATAGAAGATACGCTACCAACAGGTCATGTCATTGATACAAATACGATTAAAGTATATGCAATGACAGTGAATGATACAGGTACGGCTACTGGAGCAGGCACAGAAATTGATGCGACAGAATATCAAGTAAATCCTATTATAAATAGTGGGCGTACAGATGGCTTTACACTAGTATTTAACAATTCTATTACAAAAGCATATCGCATCACATATGATGCAAAATTGCCAAATGATTTCTATAGTAATAATGCAACAACGATGACAAACTCGGTCATTAGTGGTTCTGTAGCACAAGCAAAACCAGCTACACATACCTTGACAGAAGGAATCTTAACAAAATCCCGTACAGTGGATACAAATAAAAAAGAAATCACATGGACAATTACTGTAAAGGCAGATAATGATACTGCTGATGGAAAAGATATTACTGGTTTAACAATTGCCGATACATTTACAGAGGGATCTCACAATGCACCGCATACACTAGTGGATGCGAATAATGACAGTGTAATAAATGCCTCTGATATTACTGTATCGAATATGACAGGGCAGAATATTTCTATTGATGCCAATGGCTTTACATTAACTGGCGGTACAGTGGCTAAGGGACAAACAGCAACAATCACTTATAAAACGGCCTATGAAATTTTGCCAGATGGTTCTGTTCATGAGCAAGGTTATGGCAATAAAGCAATTGCTAGCTGGACAACAGATAAACCGTATAGTGTTGAGAAATTAGCTCACTACAAACCTGAATCAAACTCAGTTAACAACGGTCGTAAACAAGGTAAGTATGACTACGTTGACCAAGTGTTTAACTGGGATATTAAAGTCAATATTAATAAGCAAAACATTAACAATGCAGTGCTTCATGATGTAATTGGTGAAGGGCATGTAATTGTACCAGGTACATTTAAGGTAAAAGAATTTACATTGGATACTACAGATAATGATGAAAATGGTACTGAAGGTGCAGATTTACCGGCTGGCTTATATTCATTAGATATTCCGTCTGATAATAAAAGCTTTACACTTACTTTAGCTAATGATTTAGGGGCTGCGAATAACAAAGTATATATTGTTAAATACCAAACTAAGGACTCTGACAATATCATTGGTATTGAGTCTAGTAACAAAGCTGACAAGAACAAATCATATACAAACACGGCAACCTTTACGACAAATGTAGGTGGAATTCCGAAAGTTTACAATTTACCTGCAGTACCTGTTCCTGTAAACTATGCGAATAAATTAATTGAAAAAGGTAATCCAAGTTCTAACAGTAATCAGACTACAACAGCTCCTGGTAGTAACTCTACTACTGAGCGTTTAACGTGGACGCTAAATGTCAATCGTTCATTATCTACATTAGGTGAAGTAAAAGTTGAGGATGTACCATCGGGGAATCAAATGCTGTTAAAAGAGACAATTCAAGTAAGAAAAAATGCCGTGAATAAGGATACAGGCATCTCTTCTAGTGGAAGTTGGTCAACGCCTGCTTCTTTAGGATTTACAGTTACATTTACAGCAAATGGCGGATTTGAAATTGACTTTGGTGTATTAAATAAAGAAAGTTATCAAATTCAATATCAAACACTTGTACTTGGTAAACAGAATGATCCTTTTAGCAACGATGCAAAAATTAACTTTGGCTTTGCAACGGCAAACAACCAAGAAAAAGAAGCAAAATATAATGGTAACTTTAGTTTTAGTGCATCGGATGCAGATTTCTCGTTAACAAAAGGAAACTTGAAATTTAATAAGGTCGGCTTAAACGTATTAACAGGTATCAAAAAACCATTACCGGATGTAGAATTTGATTTAGTTAAAATGGTAAAGGGATCACCATATATTGTGGCAACTGCAACATCTGATACAAATGGTAATGTAATATTCGAAGATGTTAACTATGCAAACTATATTGTTAGAGAGAAAAATGAGCCAACAGGCTATGCCCTAATGAATGACTATACAATTAAATTAGATGCAACGACTGATACAAAGTTAGCTGCCAATGCTACAAAAGTTATCGAACTTGTCAATAATGAACAGGTTGATACTTCTAATGCCTGTCCTGCATTCACATTAACTATGAAGGATATTGACGGAAATGTAGTAGCTAATAAAGCTATTAATTTAGTAGATAGTAATGGTGCTACTAAATACACGGGTACTACAAATGCTATAGGGCAAGTATCTGATATTAAACGACCAGGAACGGGTGGTAAAGAGGTTCAAGCTGGTCAATATAAGGTATTAGATGCAATTACAAATGTAGAGTTAGGTACTGTTCTTGTGAAATATGGTAACGGGCAATGTCATGGTGAAGTACAACCAACAAACTCATGTCCAATATTCACAATTACGGTGAATGATGAGCAGAATAATCCACGTCCTAACGTGACAGTATCATTAAAAAATGCAAGTAATACAGTTATTACGACTACAACAACAGATGGCAATGGTCAATTTACTGTTCCATCCACAACACCGTCAGGGACGTATAAACTTTATGAAGGTACTGTTTTCCTAGGAAATGTAACGATAAGCTACCAAAATGGCAATTGTGGTGCTGTAATCACACAGGCACCAACATGTGAAACGTTTACATTAACTGTAAATGATGTAGACGGTAAACCACGTCCAGGTGTAACGGTGGAAATTAAGGATAAAAACAATCCAAATGCTGTAGTTCCACAACCTAATGGTGTCACTGATGTAGATGGTAAAGTAACAATTACGAATCTTCCATCTGGTGAATATGAAGTATATGAAAATGGTGAGAAAATTAACGGATTTACAGTTGATACGGACTGTGAAGGAACAGTTCAACCATTACCAGCATGTCCAGTATTCACGCTAACAGTGAAAGATGAGGATGGTATTTTAGCTGAAGGCACAGAAGTAACAATTACCAACAAAGCAACGAATAATTCGTTTACTGCAACGGTTGGTAAAAACGGTGAAGTGACATTCCCGTCAGCAACAACGCCTTCTGGTAAATATGAAGTAAGCATTACAGCATCAGGGAAAGTACTTGATGAATTTGATGTAACGTATTCAGGCAACTGTAAGGATACTGCTGAAAAACCTCGTGCATGTGATATTTTCACGATTACAGTAAAAGATACAGATGGTAGCTTGAAAGGAAATATGAAAGTCATCATTGAAGATAGCAATGGAAATGTTGTGACAACTGGTCAAACAGATGCTAACGGTGAAATTAAGTTACCGCAAAACCAAGAACCAGGTATGTACACAGTCTATGAAGAAACTGATAGCGGTGCAAAAGGTGATAAAATTGGAGAAGTGAAAGTCACGTATACAGATGGCTGTAAAGGTGAAGTTCAGAAAAATTCTTGTCCAGTTTACACATTAACAATTAATGATAATAACCTTAAGCCAGTTGGTGCAAATGTTTTAATCGTGATTAAAAACCAAGCTGGAGAAGTAGTGACATCTGGCAAAACAGATGCAGCAGGTAAAATTGTATTTGAAGATAAGACGAAGCTACAACAAGGACAAAATTACGTAGTATATAATGAAGCTGGTATTAAATTGGGCGATATTACAGTAAGCTATATGGATAACATTTGTGGAGCAACTGTGCAAATTCCATATAATGCATGTCCAATTTTCACACTTACAGTTCAAGATTTATATGGTAATGGTCGTTCAAATGTAGCATTCACAATTAAAGATTTTTATCATAACACGATTGCCTCTGGTAAGACGAATGAACAAGGTGTGGGAACAATTCCTTATACAGTTCAACCAGGAATTTACAATGTGTATGAAGGTAATGTGTTATTAGGTACAATTACTGTAACTAATGTATGTTCAGGATTAGTAAAACCATCTTATACAGGTGGTGGTGGCTGGATACCGCCTAATCCAGATCCAGGCAAGCCAGTTGATCCAACACCGAACCCAGGAAAACCGGGTGAACCAACGGATCCAACAACAAACCCAGGCAAACCGGGTAAACCAACGGATCCAACAACAAACCCAGGTAAACCAGGTGAACCAACGGATCCAACAACAAACCCAGGCAAACCGGGTGAACCAACGGATCCAACAACAAACCCAGGCAAACCGGGTGAACCAACGGATCCAACAACAAACCCAGGTAAACCAGGTGAACCAACGGATCCAACAACAAACCCAGGTAAGCCGGGTGAACCAACGAATCCAACAACAAACCCAGGCAAACCGGGTGAACCAACGAATCCAACGACAAACCCAAGCAAGCCGGGTGAACCAACGAATTCAAATAATTCAGCGACTCCTGGAAAAACAGAAGCATCTAAACCTTCTGTGCAAAATGTCATTGATCAAGGGAAAAGCTTACCGCCATATAATCCAACTAAAGCAACAAAAGACACGCTAGATGCGTATAAGGATTTCCTCAATAAATATAGTCTATTAACAAAAGAGGAACAGTCAGATGTTGCAGAATCTCTTGATATTGACAAAATTAAAACGGATGCAAAGCGACTAGAAAATCAATTAAAAGCACAAGGTAAACTACCACAGACGGATGGTGCAGATCAAACTGCACTTACACTGATTGGTGTAGCACTTATTCTTGGTGCATTATTCTTCTTACGTCGCCGCAACGCTGATATCAAATAATTATTTAAAAGAAGCCCCCGAGACTATTTAATCTTGGGGGCTTCGTCAATTTTTAAAATGCCTCTGATAGCTTTTCAGGTGCTTCATCAAAAGGATATTGCTGAACAAAATCAGCTTGTATAGCAAGGCGCTTTGTTCCATTATCAGCGCATGTAATGAGTGTTAAAACGGTTTTATTCGGGATATCATTAATTACATAAACATCTGTTGCAGCAATGACCTTCTTTGTTGTTAATTGGTATTCGTAAATATTGGTTAAATCCGTTATATAAACTGAATCCCCTATGCTTGCTTTATAAAGCGGACTGAATAAAATATCCTTTTCTTCGAAATAATGTCCTGCTAGGGCGTAGTTTCCTTGCCCAAGGCTTTGATTTGGCTTCATGGTACCTGCTCCTACGGCTAGGGCAACATTTCCAACTCCTTTAACGATAGGAAGCTGCATATCCACACTTGGTACAGCAATACTACCGATAACAGGCATTTTATTTGCCATTGTTTGAGCCTTTAACACTTCTGCTATGGACAACGATTGTACATCCTCAAATATATAATCTACATCAACCTGATTGTTCTTTTCAATCTCTTCTGCACTAATTTCAGTAGTATTCAATTGATGGCTTAAATGGGCAATGATTGCATTTTGAATGGGGTTGATAAAAATAAGTAAAAGGCCAACGATGAGCATAGAGATGAGTAATGTTAGTTTCAGTTTATTCATTACATAGATCACATCCTTGTCTTGAAATAGAGGGTTTTGCTCCAGCTTCTTATGCTCATTTTAAAAATGGGTAGAGCGCTAGGCTGCTCTACCCATCATACTTTTTTATTTATCGCTGAAACGAATGCCTGCAACGCCGTAATGGTTTTTAGACATTTCTTCGATAAAAACAGTTACGTTTTCTGCTGGCGCGTTTACTGTACGAGAAACAGCTTCTGTTACTTCTTTTACTAGGGCGCGCTTTTGCTCCTCTGTGCGGCCTTCTAGCATTTTCACTGTTACGTATGGCATAATATTGCCTCCTTTATAGAATAATGTTGTATAGTTAGGTTATAAGAAAGTAATAACTTCTTACTTAAATTTAGGCATTTGCGCTGTATTAATGTTGCTTTCACTGTGACATCCATGCGCATAATATGCTTTACTTTATAATAGCAGAATGGAGGGTTTTAAAGTATGGCAAATGAAGAAAAAGCAAAACAAAAAATGGGTTTTACAATTATCAAAAATGATCCAACAGACGGACATAAAGGATTTGGCATTGGCTCGCTTTCGCTAGAAAACGTATCGCCAGTCATTCTTGACATAGAAGAGGGGACAGCATCCGTTGAAATCGGGGCTATGCATGCACGGAGTGATGTGGAACGAGGCATTAAATTTACGACAAATCGTGCTGATTCCGAAGGTGGTAAACCTTATTGGCTAGTATGGGTGACGATTGATCATAAAGAGGATGGACCTTACTATGCAGGTGTAACTGCATGTGAAATGGTGATTAACCGAGAAAAACGTCGCGGCTATAAAATTTTAGCTGATCATGTTAATAAAATGGATAAATCCATGAAGCGCCATATTATTGTAAATCATATGGATGCACCTTCCAAAAAAGTGTTAGCTTCCTTCCTAGAAGGGCTTAATCCGGACCTTTGGGCACGCAGTGAGGAGCAATTGCGTCAAGACTTATTTGCATAATAGACCTACAATGATTGAACAATCTGTGACATTTTGCAATCGCTTTCGATATAAGGTTGAAAGTAGGTTTGAAACAAAGTAAACTTGATGCAGAGCTTACATTTTAGTAAGCTAGGACACTTGGTTCTGCGAATAGTGATGAGCGCTATGTGGCATTTGAACAACCCAAACCCAAGCCAAATGCCCCATGATGCTCATCCATTTCGCGAACCATAAATAAGAAAAGCTTTCTGTTCCCACGGACACGTCTCCGGGGAAGAGAAAGCTTTTCTTTTTCGTATATGTCTATATTTCTTTGTCGAGAGCCTTCATTGAATTAGAACGTCTAGGGACATGGAAGGTTCCCAATGCTCCGCTAATTTTTAAAAATAGAGAACGGGAGCATATTCCAGAATTCTCCCCATGTGTCAGTATCGAGAATATCAAAATTTGTGCATTTTTCAGTTGGCACATCCTTTGCATCCAAATATACAAGACGCTGTTTAGGACATGCATCAGTTGCAAGCTTGCCAGTCTCAATATCAACTACAACACCTTTAACGTTTTTAGGTTTTACGAAATCTTCGTTCTTTGTACCTTTATTAACAGTCTCCATAAAATCAATCCATATTTTCTTTGTAGCAGCAGTATCTTCTTTTGCCGTTAAATTTTTGCCCTGATCGTAGCCATTCCACACACCAGCAGTTAAGCTAGGGGTAAATCCAATGAGCCATTGATCGCTATTTGTAGAGCCTGATTTTGCAGCATACGTATGTGTCATACGAGAGCGAATACTTATCCCAGTAGCAGGAGAATAGTCACTAAATACAGGATCAAAAATACCTGTCATCATTTCTGTTAAAATATACGTATTTTCCTTTGAGAGTACTGTTTCAGCTTTAGCACTTACCTCTTTATTTTCATAGATAATGTCACCATGAGCATTTTTAATTGAAATAATAGTAGTTGGTAAAGTTTTTTGCCCCTGTGATGCCAGAACATTATAGGCATTTGTCATCTCATATAAAGTTGTTTCAACTGTTCCGAGTGCAATCGATAAATTGTCCTTTGCACCGATGTTAACATTGAAGCGGCCAGCCATATCGTGAAATGTTTTAAACCCTATTTCCTCTAATGTTTTCACAGCATAAATATTATCAGAGATTGCGATAGCCTGGGCCATAGTCATATCATGTGTTGCAAACTCACCATTTACATTTTTTGGAGCATAGGTTGCTCGTCCATTATCATAAGTGAAGGTCGTCTCACCAACATCCAAAAACGTTAATGGGTTATAGCCATTCTCTAAAGCAGCTGCATATAAAATAGGTTTAATAGTTGAGCCTGGCTGACGTTTTGCCTGTGTAACCCTGTTAAATGAGCTTGTCGCATAGTCACGACCTCCAACAAGTGCCGTAACAGCTCCAGTTTTAGACTCCATGCTGACAAATGAGGCTTGCAGATCATTTGCTGGCAGATTTTTAGCTACAGCCTCCTCTGCGGCTTTTTGATGTCCAGGGTCCAAAGTTGTTTGAATCGTCCAGCCACCTTCGCTAATATCGAGATTTTTTGATTTCAGAATTTCACTAGCCTCTTGCCATGCTACATCAAGAAAATATGGTGCGACAGATTTTGTTGCTACCCAGCTATCATTTTTTAGAACAAGCTGTTCACTTTTCGCACGTGTTTTTTCATCTTGTGTAATAGCGCCTTGATCAGCCATTAGTTTTAAAATAACATGCTGGCGATTTGTAGCTTTTTCTATATTAGCAATAGGAGAATAGATACTTGGTCCTTTCGGTACGCCTGTTAACATTGCTGCCTCTGCTAATGTTAAATCACTTGCAGATTTACCAAAATAAAATCGACTTGCTGCTTCTACACCATACATACCATGTCCGTAATAGACAGTATTTAAGTAGCCCTCTAATATTTCATCCTTATCATAAAAAACTTCTAATCTATAAGCATACAGTGCCTCATTTAATTTTCGTGTCCAAGACTTTTCATGTGAAAGATATAGATTTCGAGCATATTGTTGTGTAATTGTACTTGCTCCTTGAACCTTACTCCCAGCTTTAAGATCGATTAACACAGCACCAGCGATACGTGAAAAGTCAAAACCGCTATGCTCATAAAAATCTTTATCCTCAACAGAAACAACTGCTTTTTTTAAGTACGGTGACATTTCATCAAGACTAACCCAGTAACGTCGTTCATTCGTAAAGTGATCCCCAATTTGGTTCTCATTTTCATCTAAGAAAATAGAGGCCTTTGGTACGGTTAAAGGGGGAGCTCCAGCCACTTGCACATAAACGCGTAGAGCTACGAATGCTACTACAATTGCAGATGTAAAGGCGATAAAAAGGGTCAATGTTTTACGTGTACGCTTCACACGTTTTTGTTTACGTTGATAGCTTTTTCTCTTCATCCGACTTCACCTCGTTTTCTCACACTTAGCCATAGTATGTGTCTGATCATTTATCTTTAATCGAAATTCTAGGTAAAAACTATTGCACTTTATTCAAAAACATCTATACTTTTTTTGTACTGTTTGAAATGCTAGCATTCGACATCTTGTAGATTTTAATCGAATTTTGCTAGATGTTCCAATAATGTATACGAGGATTGCGGGGTAGAGGTTTCATTACAATCCTGTAAGCCCTTTAAGAGCAATGACAAATCAATTTCGCCTTGATGTAATTGTAGTGTCACGCAGATAAACAAAGTTTCGGATTTTGAGTTGTGTTTAGATCTAACACGATGTTGATACTAGAGGCTTATCTTCATTCCGTTGGTGTTTGGATACCCATAAAAAGTTTCTGAATGAAGATAAAAATGAATGAATAAAGATAATATCTAATAATAGTGGAGGGTAAGTAAATGAGATTTGATGAGGCTTATTCAGGAAATGTTTTTATAAAAAGTCATCCTACCTACGAGGATGCGCAGGCAGTCATTTATGGGATGCCGATGGATTGGACAGTTAGTTATCGTCCAGGATCACGTTTTGGTCCACAGCGTATTCGTGAAGTATCAATTGGTCTAGAGGAATACAGCCCATATTTAGACCGTGAACTAGATGAGGTAAAATATTTTGATGCAGGTGATATTCCGCTTCCATTCGGCAATGCACAGCGATCATTAGACGAAATTGAAAAGTTTATTGAAAAGCTGTTAGCAGACGGTAAGATACCAGTCGGCATGGGTGGGGAACATTTAGTGTCCTGGCCAGTAATGAAGGCTGTTTCTGCAAAATATGATGACCTAGCTATTATCCATTTCGATGCGCACACAGATTTACGTGTAGAGTATGAGGGAGAGCCACTTTCTCACTCAACACCAATTCGTAAAATTGCTGAGCATATTGGTCCAAAAAATGTCTATTCATTTGGTATTCGTTCTGGCATGAAGGAAGAGTTTGAATGGGCAAAGGAAAATGGAATGCATATTTCAAAATTTGAAGTGCTAGAGCCATTAAAAGGGGTATTACCTTCTTTAGAAAAACGTAATGTTTACGTAACGATTGATATTGATGTTCTAGATCCAGCACATGCACCAGGCACTGGCACTGTAGATTGCGGAGGTATTACATCAAAAGAATTACTAGCATCAATTCATGCAATTGCAGCAAGTGGTGTGAATGTAGTTGGCTTTGACCTTGTGGAAGTGGCACCTATCTATGATTCATCAGAAATGACGGCAAACACAGCAAGTAAATTGTTAAGAGAAATGATTTTAGGCTGGGTAAAATAAGCAGGTCTTTGTAAATGTTGATATGAAGCGGTTTGAGTGGGGTTTAGCTATGAGCTAGCCTCACTTTTTCGCTTTATTCTATCTTAGGAGGGGAGGAAGCTCGGAAATGCTCTTTTCAAGCTTTTGCAAGTTCATCTGATAGATACTTTATTATTCAAAAAGGAAGACGCTATCCTATACATTGGACAGCGTTTCGATATTTTGTAAAGTTCTATTAAGGGTTCGTCGACCAAAGTCCAGCATGTTTTAATACAACACGTGGATGAAGTTTTAGCTGTGCAACCATTAAATCTGCTAAATCTTCTGCTTGCATCACTTTTTCTGGATTACCGTCTGTTAAGTTAAGCTCAACCGCCATATCCGTAGCAACTGTACTTGGCGTTAATGTTGTAACACGAATGTTTTTCTTACGCACTTCAAGCATTAATGATTCACTTAGTCCGATAACCGCAGCTTTTGAAGCCGAGTATGCGCTTGTAATCGGAGCACCTTTTTGACCTGCTGTTGATGAGATATTAATGATGTCGCCTGTATTGCGCTCTAACATTTCTGGTAATACAGCGCGTGTTGTGTAGTATACACCTTTTACGTTAACATCGATAATATTTGTCCATTCTTCAGGTGTTAGGTCCATGAAGTTACCGAATTTTGAAATACCGGCGTTGTTTATTAAAATGTCGATGGCGCCAAGCTCTCCGCGAATAGATTCAACGGCTGCGGTGATAGAGTCCAAATCCGCTACATTGGCCGCGGCGATTGCTACCTTCACATCATACTGTTTAAGTTCCTCCGCTACTTGTTGTAAATTTTCAAGAGTACGTCCAACAAGACCTACGTGAATACCTTCTTGTGCAAAAGCTACTGCTGTTGCACGTCCGATTCCACGTCCAGCTCCTGTAATTAACGCCACTTTTCCTATGATTGTTTGCATGTTTATCGCTCCTTCGGTTGAAATAATTTTATTTAGACAAAAAAATAGATTAAGATTTGTCTTTAAGACTATCCTTATTTTACTACGGTTTTATATATAGGGAAGAGTGCACTTTTTGGTGCGGAGGTTACTAAAAGTTACTTATATGAAAAGGGAGTTAGCTCTATGTCAGATAAATTAAGAGAAGAGATAAAAGAGAGAATATTAAATAACGATTACCATTGTGAAAAAGAACTTACCTTATCAATTATTAGTGGGAAATGGAAAGTTGTTATTTTGTGGCATTTAGGTGTAGAAGGACCTCATCGCTTCAGTGAGCTTCAAAGACTTTTTCCGAAAATATCTCATAAAATATTAACAAACCAATTACGTGAACTGATGGAAGATGAAATTGTTCATCGAGAAGTATTTCCAGAAGTTCCTCCAAAAGTCGAATATTCCATGACTGAACTAGGGATGGCGTTATTACCGATCGTTGAGATGATGTATGAATGGGGAAAAAAGAGAATTGATCAAATTAAACAAGAAAGCAATGAGAAAAATAATAACAAAGTCATTTTCGATGATTTAAATAGCCGATGCTGAGAAAGTGAAATATCAGTCGAAAATGTAACAAATAGCTAAGGGAAATGATTTTAGGATTGTAAAACAATTTATTTTATAATGTGGGGCTAAAAGTAGGGAGGTGTAATAGCTTACTTTTAGCCCCACTTGCTTTTAAAAGTTGGCTAACAAATTAGTCGCAATAGCAATTTGCAAAGTGAGCTTGTTCATTACTTTGGAATTTTTTTGAATGCCGTATTGACATTGATAGGAAAATACTGTTATATTATAGGTAACTAATGTTACCTATCGGGGGAGGAAAATATTTTTGGCACCAAAAGAGCGATTTACAGAGGAAATTTTAATGGATTGTGCTTTTGAAATGGTTAGAAAGAGTGGCATTGATAGTGTAAATGCAAGGGATTTAGCAAAAGAGTTAGGCTGTTCGACAAAGCCTATATTTCGATTATTCTCGAGTATGGACGATTTAAAGTATGCAATCTATGAAAGGGCTGGAAATCTTTATAATGAAAGAATAGCTCAGGGTTTGCAAGAAAGTTCTTTTTTAGGAATGGGGTTAGCTTATATTAACTTTGCTCGCGAAGAAAAAAAGTTATTTGAGCTGTTATTCCTATCCAATAAATATAAGATCTCAAGCTTTTCGGATTTGGTAAATAACCTAGAAAACCAAGGAATAATAGCACTGATTTCCAAATTAACAGGATTAACACAAACCTCTGCAAAATCTTTATTTATAGATATCTGGTTAACAACGCATGGTATTGCGACAATGTGTGCAACGAATACCTGCGATTTAAATAGCTCGGAAATTGAAAGTATTTTAAAAGACGTTTATGAAGGTGTTAAACAAAAATTGTTCGATGGAGAGAATAAATGAAATGAAAAATTCACCTATTCTTTTATCCATACAGTTTACTTTGCTTGCACTTGTTTTTCCTACCATAGCTGGTGTAATTATATCTGTAAAAAATATAAGTAACTTAAGTTCTATATGTTTGATTCAATTTATTGCCTTTGCAGGTGGTGTTCTAGTTACTCTTTGGATCATGAAAAAAAGTAAATTCCCTTTCCGAGATTTCGGATTTAGAAAGTTTAAAGCAGAGGCATGGATAGCTGTTATCGTTGCTTTTGAGCTGGTTGCATTCTTAAATGGTCTTACAGATAATGATGGTTTTTCTGCGCAATATGTATTTATTTTGTTTCTATTTGTTATTGCAGTTGGTTTTTGTGAAGAGCTTATTTTCCGAGGCCTGATTTTCAAATATTTATCAGAGAAAGGGCTTAAAACGGCTATTCTAGGTTCCTCAATTTTATTTGGCATTGGACATCTTGTAAATTTAGCTTCCGGACAGGATTTTTTAATGACATTGCTACAAATTATTTTTGCATTCCTCTTTGGGTTAGTTTGTGCAGAAATTGTTGCAAAGACAAAAAGTATTATTTTCCCGATTATCTGGCACGCTACGCATGATCTTTTTGCATTCTTGACCGATAGTGAGCCGAATGTTCTTTCTGTTTCTATTTATGTCTTTCATTGCTTATTGTTAATTGGTCTAGCAATTTATTTCTGGCGAGCATTATTTTCTAAGAGAGAAACAACAGAATCTATGAAATTAAACAATGGAAATCCTGAGATTGGTGTTTAACAAAGGCTGTTTTCGAAAAGATTGTTGCTATACGAACGGGGCAGTTAGTTGTATAAGGAAAAATAGGGTTTTTGTTTAAATTTATGCAATAATGATTCAGGGAGGCTTTTATGCAAACTGCAATACCAGCTACATCTATGTTTATAATTATTGGATTGTTCATTTTAATTCGTAGAATCCGTTCTATGTACAAACCAACCAAAGGGAAAGGAGGCCGAATAATTCTTCCTCTTCTATTTTTAACACCTGGATTATCATTTTTTCTAAACGCTTCTGGGCACGTCACATACCTTCATTTATCTTTAGCAATTTTTTTAGGAGTGGGTTTTTCTATTCCTCTTATTTTATGGTCAGATTATGAAATACGAAATGATGGTTTAATTTATGCTAAGAAAAGTCCTGCTTTTATAATTACTTTCGCCATTATGATTGCTTTACGTTATTATTTTCGACAACATATTTCTACTATCGAACCAGGTACACTCAATATGCTAATTTTCTTACTTGTTATTTGTTATTTAATTCCCTGGAGAATAGCTTGCTATATAAAATATAAAAAGGTTCTTAAACTAAAAAATACAGTCAGTTTGTAGAACTTCGTATATCTCTAATACCCTCCAAAATGAAACTAAGAGTGTTGTTTGGTATTTTTCTTATACTTAGTTTGACAGCTTGTTCATCAACCAAACAAACTGATATAACAGATGAGGTTATCTTCTATGGAGAGGGAGAACATTGGAATGTAAAATATATTTACATTCCTGAATTGTATGGTGAAAAAAAGTAAATTGGGTTGAAATCGAATTGAAAGATCTAGAACTATCGCATGGGGATTTACATAATATTGACATTAAGTTTGAAGGTAGAGATGGGTTAATTACAGGGAATATTGGAGACGTGGTACCAAAAATTAACAAGAGCGTTATTTCATTTTTAGTTGGTACTGTTAATAATGGAAACCATAAAGAGGATGAATATAAAATCAAAATAAAATTCAATCATAAACAAGATGTTATAAGATTGCAGTTATTGAAATATCGGGGTCTTTATTCGATTTACGAAATACCAAACATAAAAACAGAGTTGATTCTACACATTTTGTAGATTAACTCTGTTTTTATGTTTTAACAGCAACAATATTTTAGAAAACAGCCTTAACAAAAGGGGAGGACACCTTAGATTTTTATTACGAATAACATCAAAAGCGTTTACTCATTAATTTGAGCAGATGCTTTTTTTAGTTTCTCATTTTAAGATGAACTACCTTATGTTTTGCAGCATGAATTGAATTGTAATATATAGGTAATTTATGGAGATGGGAATATTGCTTGGATACACTTGACTTCTATCTTGAAAAAACATGAGGATTCATCCTATAATAAAAAGGTTATTTCTACACAAAGAAAGCCTTTAATATCAACGCTTTAAGGGCTCTCTCATTAAGAGTTAGCCCCAATTTTAGCCCCAACAGCATTTAAACTTTGGCTAAATACTGTCACCGATTCTTGCTCCATTTCCTTTAGTACATGTCCATAAACGGTGTGGACCATCTGAGGTGTGTTACCCAATCTTTCGGCAATTACCTTCACTGGCAGCTTGTTATTTAGTAGCACCGTACAATGCGTATGCCGTAAACCATGCAGTGTTGTTTTAGGAAGGTTGGTCCTTTGAATAATTCTCTTAATAGCTAAATTTGTATTATTAGTTGAAATAGGTTCTCCTAAAAGTTCCGAAATGAAAATAAATGTATCGTCATTTACATCCTTCAACTTTTTTCCACGAGATAACAATTTCTTTTTACACCATTTCTGATACATCTCTAATTGATCGATAACAACTGGATCAACCATAATTGTTCGTTCACTATTTCTAGTCTTAGTTTTACCAACACCATATTGACCACGAGAACGGGCGATAGTAATTGTATTGTTTTCAAAATCAATATCTCTCCATTGGAGCCCGCATGCTTCACCGCAACGCAAGCCTGTAAAAGCAACGGTCAATAAAAAAGTATAGCTTGTTACATTTTCATTATTCTTTGCATCTTCTAAGAAAACAACTAATTGAGCAGGTGTGAGGAAATAAAACAGTTCTTTATAGAACGTAAAAAGGTTGATTATGAGTTGTTACATGGAATAGTGAGGAAGCATCTTAAATTTATTGATACTATGATAAAGACACAGAAGTGGCGGAGCAACGTTCAAAAGAAATCTCTAAAGACATTGTAGGACCAGCACCAAAAGTTAAGTCAATAACGGTGCAACAACTGGAGAAGAACAAGAAAAGAGCAATGAAGCAATTAAATAAACTGTTTACATAGACACTTACCTTTGGGTAGGTGTTTTTTTGTGGAATACAAAAAAGATTTACAGAATGGTACAATGACCATTGATCGTTTAATGGATTTGTATATTACGATTCATCAACGACGTGTAAAACACTTAAAATATCAGGTTCGACATTTTTATGGGTACCTAATCTTTTTTATATAATTTATTAAAAATTTGACAGTTTTGCGAACAATATTATTCGATATAAAGATTATATTTGAAAGAAATATCAAGTATTTTGTTTTGAAATCAAAAAAATTGTAACTTTAGTATTGGAGAAAATTGAAGTAACGCCAAAAAATGGCGGTATATATGGCGTGAATTGGCGTAATGAGATTATTGAATTGGTTGATGTTGGAATGTTATGATATATTTACCTCGAGGGAAAAAGAAAAGCATTAAGAATCAAAAAAATAATAATTTATATTATATCAAGGAGAATAATAAAAGTGAAAAAAAATAATGGCTCTTCACCAAAACATGTGCTTGACTAAGAGCCATACTGAATCCATTCGGCATTGCATTCTAGTAAAATTGTCTCTTTATAGTGCTGCGGA
>NZ_JBNNMG010000069.1:0-29275 GCF_050272555.1 Lysinibacillus sp. NPDC047702
TCTACGTTTTCTGATAAAAAACCATACCCTGGATGAATGGCATCCACGCCCGCATCTTTCGCAATCGCGATAATGCCCTCAATATCTAAATAAGCATCAATCGGCTTTTTACCCGCCCCTACTAAATAGGCCTCATCTGCTTTAAAGCGATGGAAGGCACCACTATCCTCTCGTGAATAGATGGCTACCGTTTGGATATGAAGCTCCGTGCAGGCACGGAAAATACGAATCGCAATTTCTCCCCGATTGGCTACGAGAATTTTACGTATGAATGTCAATTGACTTCCCTCCATTTAGTAAGATTTTTTGATTATAAGATAAAAATTTTAATGCTTAGTCTCTTAGAAAAGAGAGAACGCTTCCAAGAGACTTTAGTTGTAAATCTTTCATATTTAAATAGACTGTTCATTTACTATGGAATCATCCAAGCTAGTACATTACTTTGTAAGTAGGTAAGAATACAAATAAATAACAGCAGCATAATACTATACTTTAAGGCAAAGCGCAGTAATTCTGATTCTCGTCCAACAAGACCAACTGCTGCTGCAGCCACTGCAATCGATTGCGGTGAAATCATTTTACCAGTTACACCACCCGATGAATTCGCTGCAAGTGCTAGTACCGGGTCCATTCCGACAGAATCTGCTGTAACCTGTTGTAGCTTGGCAAATAATACATTTGACGAGGTATCCGAACCAGTGATAAATACGCCAAGCCATCCTAATACAGGTGAGAAGAATGGGAATAATGCACCCGTTTTCGCTAACACTAAGCCAAGCGTCGTCATCATACCAGCAGTATTCGTAACATAGGCATAGCCAACAACACTACAGATCGTGATTAGTGGGAACTTAATCTCATTCAACGTTTCGAAAAATGTTTTACTCCATTCCCTCCAAGAAATCTTTAAAATAAATTTGGACACAATAGCCGCTAACAAGATAGCTGTTCCCGCAGCACCTAACAACTCTAACTTATAAACAGCAGCGATTGGATCACCGGTTGTACCATTCAATACTTGATTATGTAAGAAAGGCACTTCTGGCATAAATGTGAGAGCTTGTCCTAAGACATTTACACCTTTGAGTATCATATTTTCGCCTTCATAATGTCCTGTAAGTGCACTTTTAATCATTGGAATCCCCCAGCAAGAAATAAAGAGCGTTAAAATAATAAACGGGGACCATGCCTTCACAATTGCAGCTCCACTATAGGATTCATTGGTAGCCTTTGTAATAGGAACCTCTCGCTCTGAAGCAAAGCGATATATTGTTTTTGGTTGCCAAAATTTCATAAAAATCGCTAGTGCAAATAATGATACTAAGGCAGATAAAACATCTGGTAATTCAGGTCCTAAAAAATTGGAGCTTAAATATTGTGTAACAGCAAATGAAATCCCTGATACTAAAATTGCCGGCATAACTTCCCAAGCCTTTTTAAAGCCTGTCATAATGAAAATTAAAAAGAATGGAATAAAGACTGCTAAAAATGGTAATTGTCGACCGACCATTTTCGAAATTTCAAACGCTGATATACCAGTTGGACCTTCCATTGCCGTAATAGGAACACCAATTGCTCCAAATGCTACTGGCGCTGTATTAGCAATAAGACATAGTCCAGCCGCATACAAAGGATTAAAGCCAAGTCCAACCAATAATGCTGCGGATATGGCAACAGGTGCTCCAAATCCAGCAGCGCCTTCAAGGAAAGCCCCGAAAGAAAATGCTACGAGTAAAGCTTGAATACGTCGATCCTCAGTAATCGATAATACAGAATGACGAATAATATTAAAATTGCCTGTTTTCACTGTTAAATTGTATAGGAAAACAGACGTTACAATAATCCAGCCAATTGGTACCAGCCCATAAACCGCTCCTTGAGAAGCAGACATAATAGCTGTTGCTACTGGTACTTTAAAAGCAAAAACAGCCAACAGTAAGGACACAAGGAGCGTTGTTAAACCCGCCATATAGCCCTTCATTTTTTTTACCGCTAAAGCCCAGAAAAAATAAAGAATCGGAATTATTGCTACAGCGGCTGACCACCCAAGACTATCTCCAACAGCTGTGAAATTTTGTGTAAATGTCAAATTTCATACCCCCCATATAATTTCTCCCAAATTCATTTACGCCACACTATTACTCGGTATTTTCCACTCCTTTCAAGTCAATCACATTACCAGAAGGTTTTTCTGTCGATTCCGTTCCCTTCTTGTAGAAATAACTTCTAACAAAAGAAATACACTCTCGCTCACATGTTATTGTAATAAACCTTCAATTTTTTCTACTGCCATTTAAACAACAGAATATTAGGTCATCAGATGACCACATGATAAGATTATATTAACTATATTCTCAAAATTCAATATTTTTTTTGAAATCTTAAAATTCGACATTTAGAAAGCTATTTGCAGTCATTTCCTATAGTTCCATGCTATTTACACAAAGTATTCACGTTAAAGAGTAAGTAAATTACTTTTCTTCATGTATAATAAACATATGATTGAGCATAAATGAGGTGTAGCTCCTTGGAATTAAGAAAAATTAAACCGAAAAAAATATATGAGGAAGTATCCGAAATCCTGTATGAAAAAATTAGAGCTGGTGTACTGAAACCTGGTGATCGTCTTGACTCTGTAGAACAGCTTGCAGAACAATTACAGGTAAGTAGATCCGCTATACGAGAGGCACTTTCTGCTTTAAAGGCAATGGGACTCATTGAAATCAAACAGGGCTCAGGGACCTTTGTTAAAAGCATCCAGCCTAGCCAACTCGATTTCCCCCTTTCGACAGCGATATTAACAAATAAACAAGATGTCGCTCATTTATTAGAAGTACGCAAAATCATCGAAGTAGGTGCAGCTGCAAGCGCAGCTACCCATCGATCAGACGAAGACATTCAAGCCATGATTCAAATATTGGATGAAATGAAACGTGTACAAGGAGATGGCGAGCTAGGCGAAAAAGTTGATTTCCAATTTCATGCAGCAATTTCTAAAGCATCACAAAACCCCCTGCTTGCAACTATATTGGACCAAGTCTCAGGGTTAATGATTGAAACGATGAAAGAGACACGACGGATTTGGTTATACTCTAAAAAAACAACAAGTGAACAGCTATACGATGAACATATGCAAATCTTCCTTGCCATTAAACAACAAAATGAAGAGCTGGCAAAGCATGCTATGGCCTCCCATTTAAGCAATGTGGAAAAGGTTTTAATGCAATATTTTGAAACAACAGAATCAATGAAATAACAGTAGCTGCCTAGTTTTTATATAGGCAGCTTTTAAATTTTTCGAAAATTTATAATAAACACTTTTACTCATTTGAAAAGTTGTAGTATTATAAAAGCAATCTATTTGCTCAACAAAGTCATCTGATGACCAGTTGAATTATCAAAAACTTCAAGTCAATCGTAATTGTTTGAGCAGTGAATCTACCACTTATAAGATCTTTTCCAGTTAATGTAGGAGAAAATAAAAAGGAGCGATACTCATGAAAGTAACACTATTTGCAACTTGTTTAGTTGATATGTTTCAAGGAAATGTAGGAAAAGCTGTAGTTGAAGTACTTGAAAGACTTGGCTGTGATATTGATTTTCCAGAAAATCAAATTTGCTGCGGACAGCCAGCCTATAATAGCGGCTACATAAAGGAATCTAAAAATGCCATGAAAAAAATGATTACAGCATTTGAACATGCTGAATATGTGGTCTCTCCTTCAGGCTCCTGTGCGTATATGTTTAAAGAATATCCAGAGGTTTTTAAGGGGGACCCGATTTGGGAACAAAAAGCACAGGCATTAGCAGATAAAACCTATGAATTTACAGAGTTTATTGTCAATGTTTTAAGGATTGAGGACGTTGGTGCCCATTTAGAAGGCACAGCTACTTACCATACATCCTGCCATATGACACGCCTACTAGGAGTAAAAGAAGCACCACTTAAATTATTACGTCAAGTGAAGGGTTTACAGTATGTGGAACTGCCAGGAAAAGATCGCTGTTGTGGATTTGGCGGTACCTTTTCAGTAAAAATGGGCAACATCTCAGGAGAAATGGTTACTGAAAAAGTACACGATATAGCAGAAACAGGGGCAAATATCCTAATTGGCGCTGATGCTGGTTGTTTAATCAATATTGGCGGTCGAATTGATCGACAGGGAAAGCCAATTAAAGTAATGCATATTGCAGAAGTATTAAATTGCCGATAGATCAGAGGGGGAATAGGAATGGCAATGAAAACTAGTGACGATCAATTTAATCATCGAGTAACGAAGGAGTTAGAAAATACATTTATGCGTGGGGCTGTGTCAAGTGCACAGGAACGCTTTCAAACACGTCGACTTACACAGGCTGAAGAGCTTGGCCATTGGGAGGAATGGCGCTCTCATGGAGAAGAAATTCGTAAGCATGTACTAGCAAACTTAGATTTTTACTTATATCAGTTAAGTGAAAATGTTGCAAAAAGAGGTGGTCATGTTTACTTTGCACAAACAGCAACAGAAGCAACAGACTATATTCAAGGTATTGCAAAAAAGAAAAATGCTAAGAAAATCGTAAAGTCAAAATCAATGGTTACAGAAGAAATCAATTTAAATATTGCGCTAGAAGAGCTTGGTTGTGAAGTTATTGAAACAGATTTAGGTGAATACATTTTACAGGTGGATGATCATGAGCCACCATCTCACATTGTTGTTCCAGCCTTGCATAAAAATAAGGAGCAAATACGAGATGTTTTTAAAGAAAAACAAGGCTATGATAAAACTGAAAAACCAGAGGAACTTGCCCTCTACGTCCGTGAGAAACTTCGGAATGAGTACTTGACTGCTGATATTGGCATCACAGGCTGTAATTTTGCCATTGCAGAAAGTGGCTCTATTACACTTGTTACAAATGAAGGTAACGCAGATTTAGTGACTGCCCTACCGAAAACTCAAATTACCGTTATGGGCATGGAACGCATTGTTCCTACCTTTGAAGAGATGGAGGTACTTGTCAGTTTATTAACAAGAAGCGCTGTTGGTCAAAAGCTTACGAGCTATATTACAACTTTAACGGGAATAAAAGAAGAAGGCGATACAGATGGCCCAGAGGAATTCCATTTAGTCATTGTTGATAATGGGCGCTCCGATATTTTAGGAGGCGAATTCCAGCCAATTCTACAATGTATTCGCTGTGCAGCATGTGTCAATGCATGTCCAGTTTATCGTCATGTTGGTGGTCATACGTACGGTTCCATCTATTCAGGACCTGTTGGTGTTGTGCTCTCTCCATTATTAGGAGGCTATGATGATTTTAAAGAACTACCATATGCCTCCACATTGTGCGGGGCATGTACAGATGCTTGTCCTGTGAAAATTCCATTACATCAGCTTATTCATCGCCATCGTCAAGTAATTGTTGAAAACGAAGGAAGAGCACCTGTTTCTGAAAAACTACTAATGAAGGCTTTTGGTCTAGGTGCCTCCTCCCCTACCCTTTATAAAATGGCGACAAAGATTGCCTCACCTGCAATGTCACCATTTACTAAAGACAATAAAATCTCAAATGGTCCTGGTCCATTAAAAGCATGGACAGAAGCAAGAGATTTCCCTGCACCAAATAAAGATAGTTTCAGAAATTGGCTTAAGCAACGTTCTAAAGGAGGAGAGCACTAATGATAGGTACTATAGAAAATAGAGATGCCTTTTTATCAAAAATCGCCCAACAGCTTGGACGTACACCTAAAACTGAGCTTGCACAACCTATATGGCAATACCAGCCGCAAGAGCGTGTACTCAAAGATGCAACAAAAGATGAATTAGTAGAGGTTTTGGTGGAGCAATGTAAAAATATTCATACAGAGATCGTTCTGACAGATACAGCTAATCTCACAAAGGATTTACAAAAGGTCGTTGAAAATTATGGAGGTCATTCAGTAGTAACATGGAAAGATGAGCGTTTTGAGCGTTATGGCTTAACATCGCTTATGACAGAGCACTGGTCACAAATGGGCATTCAACTGTATGAATGGAACCCGGCACAGCATGAGGAAAATATTCAGCAGGCTGAAAAAGCAAATATTGGCATTACTATAAGCGAAATAACATTAGCCGAATCAGGAACTGCTGTACTTTTTAGCAGCAAGGATAAAGGTAGATCTGTTAGCTTCTTACCAGAAAAATCCATTATTTTAATTCCTAAAAGTACACTCGTTCCACGTATGACGCAAGCTGCCCGCTTCATTCGTAAAAAAATAAAGGACGGAGAGCAGATTGCCTCCTGTATTAACTTTATTACAGGACCAAGTAACTCAGCCGATATAGAGATGATTTTGATTGTTGGTGTACATGGGCCCATTAAAGCAACTTACATTGTCATTGAGGATCAGTAGATTAGCTATTGTTTTGGACTATCGCTGCTAATTTCAAATTCAAAATTGTATTGGTGCTGTCTTCTAGGTTTTCTACTGAAAAAGATAAACCAGACATTCTTTAAACTGAAGAATGTCTGGTTTTTTTCACTGCTTAATAGAAAACCTAATTTGTTACACTCTCAGTGACAATTTCTTTATTATAAAATTCTGGGTGTGCTTCTTTTAAAACGGAAGTTCGAAGCAAAACTAATGTAATCGTCACAATAATTGCACTAGTAGAGAGTAAAATAGCCGTTGCTGGTAATGTATCGTACAAAATTCCGTACACCATCATACCAATTGGCATCAACGACATAGCCATCGTTTCCATTAATCCAAATACACGTCCTCGATATTCTTCTGATATTTGTTTTTGCATATAAACACCAATAGGCATGTTAATACCCATTTCGAAGATTGCAAAAATAAAATAAATCACAATATAAAAAATCACAATCGTTAAATAAGATAATTTCATCAACAATGGAAATACAGCTAAGCTCAAACTACTTGCTAGTAGCAATAAGCTGATTTTAGAAAAACGTAGCGGTACTTTAACCTCTGTCCTTGTCGCAAAATAAATGGAGGCAATGAGCATACCAAAAGCACCAGAAGCTTCGATAAAGCCAAAATGTGTAGATTTTACTTTTAGTAATTCAATAATAATGTAAGTCCCTCCAACAACAATGGCAGAAAAGAATAAATTAATCCATAATGACATCCACATTACTGTTTTAATGACCTTTTGTTGTTTAATATAGTGAAAGCCGCTAGTAAGCCCTTCCCATATCTTTTCCTTTTTCACATCTTCTCCTCTTGTACTATAAAGATTAAAGTTCATCGTTGCTTCCAAGAGGAAAGCAATTGAATAGGCAATCATATTGACAATTAAAAATACCTTCATTGAGAAAAATCCATACATCATTCCCCCGATTACTGGTCCCCCAATTGCAGCGACAGACACCGATAATTGGTTAAATGACATGGCACGCTGTAATCGCTCTGGATTGACTAATGTTGCGATAGCTGATGAGAAAGTTACACCTGAAAAAGCGGAGCAAATCGTAATAAAAACTGTTGCTACATAAATAGCATAGACTGACATTCCTACTGTTTCTGTATAGAGAAGTAAGCCCCCTACTGTTAAAATCGTCCCTGCTTGCGCAAGTAGAATTGTGCGTTTTTTCGAGTAATTATCAGCTACATGACCAGCTAAAGGTGCAACAAGTGCTCGCGGTAATACTGAACAAATCATGTTGGTCGCAAAGCTTGTAGCAGACCCTGTCATGGCTAATATATACAAACTAATCCCAAAAGATAACACATTTGTCCCTAGCATCGCTATCAATTTGCTGGCTGTAAATGTCCATAAATGATAGGTCGCCTTTTTATATTTTGCCGCTTCATCCATTTTAAACCCCTCCAAATTTTTAACAAGATTAAAAAGTTTAATTTTATTAAACAAAATATATCACAACTTCTACTTTTCATGCAAGAAAAAGTTTAATATAATTAAACAAAGGACATATTATGAATAAAGGAGGCTAGGCAGTGAACTCTTTGGGCACACGTATTCGCAATTTAAGGAAGGAACGAAAATTAACATTAGAGGCACTTGCTGGTGATCGCCTTACAAAAGGTATGCTAAGTCAAATTGAAAATGATAAGGCTAAGCCCTCGATGGAAAGTCTTGAATATATCGCGGAGCGTTTAGGGGTAAAAGCAAGTGAATTACTGGAAGAAATAGCACCTTCTACGATACGACATCTTCTAGAGCAGGTGGAAATTTTCTATGCAGAAATACAGCTTGGTGATACAAAAAACCTGCAGCAAACCATAGAAATGATTAAGCCTTATGTAGAAGAGCTCCCACTTAGCTATGAAGCAGGTCGTTTACTTTATATTTACGCGGCAGCACAATATCTTGCTGGCGAAACGACATGGGAGTCACCACTCAAACGTGCACGCTTTATGTTTAAAGAAATTAATTTACTGAGTCATTGGTTTGAAACCTATGTATTACAGTCAGCCGTATTCATGGAAGATCGAAACTATAAAATGGCTTATTCCTGTATCTTACAGGCTAAGGAAGAAGTTGAGCAAGAAAATTATCAATTAGATTCACGAGATGCTGGAAAAATGGCTTATTATATTAGCATTTTTCAATTAGCCATCGGAGAACATGAAGCAGGTAAACAACTTGTTAAAGAGTCAATTGCCAATGCACATAAAAACCAATTTTATTATTATATTGATGATATGTATCGTATTGCAGCGTTCTGTGCCATGGTTGACAATGATTTCGAGCAAGCAGAGCATTTGATTACGAAGCTAGAGCAGTATCGTGTTTTTGTGGAGCAAGCGGATGTAGATGCTTTTATTTTCACATTACGAGCACATTATTATAACAATTACACTCATGATTATGAAAAGGCACTAGAGGAAATAGAGCGTTTTCGTCCACTTATGGATATGGGCGCAATTAAATTTGATAAAAACTTATATTATTGTGAAAAGGGTAAAGCCTTATACTTGCTAGGTCGATATAAAGAGGCTAAAGAAGCTTTTAAACATTTTACAAACATTCCTTCATTCATCCTACATCCATTTGATATTTTAGGCTTTAATGAATGCTTCTCCTATAAGGCACTCTGTTATGCACATTTTGGTGAGTTAACAACAGCCTACGAAATTGCAAAAATGGCCTATATGGATTCACAGGATTTAATCGATCTTCCGTATAAGCAAAAAATTGAAGAAACTTATAATAACATAAAGGCACAAATTAACACTGTGTAATAAAAATGACCTATTGTCACCAAATAACAATAGGTCATTTTTATTTTGTTTCATAAATTACTCATTTAAACTTAGTAAATTTGAAACTATATGTATACAAAAAGTCGGAGATTCTGCTAATAGAAGCTCTTCTGCATGGCTCCCCCAGGTTACAGCACAGGTCTTACAACCAGCTGATTTCCCCATCTGGATATCAAAAATAGCATCACCAATCATAATACTATCTTCAATTTCTATTTGATAACGTTCAACTAGTTTTAAAATACCATCTGGGTGAGGCTTATAATTTTCCACTTGATCTGAACCGATGTAATCTTTAAAAAATTGAGCAATTTCAAGTGTCTGTAGATTTCTTAAAAGCACATCTGTTTTTTTGCTTGAGACAACAAAGCATTGTTTTCCTTGATAATTGAGCTCTTTCAATACGTTCATCATATCAGGGAAAAGGATTAGGGAGTCATTTTCAAATCTTTTATATTCCTGTCGAAAGGTATCCAGTAACCTCTCGAACATAAAATCATCTAATTGTTCGGATAACATTTGTTTAAAAGACTGTTCAATGGGAATACCCATATAATATTCAATATCTTCTATACTTGGAATCTCAAGTTCTAGTATTTGAAATGCTTCCTTTGTTGCGAGAATACTGCATTGTTTAGAGTCAGCTATTGTTCCATCAAAATCAAAAATATATGACTTCATATCTTTTCACCTTTCTGCACTGTATAATCGTTATTTTACAAATTATACCACAAAATACCAACAATAAAAAAGGGTAGAGAAAAAAGTAATTTTCCTCCACCCCATCATAACCCTTACCTTTTATCCCTTCTCATTTCCTTCTGAATGTTGCGAAGAGCTTTTTTCGAACCACGCTCAATATCATGCTGAAGCTTGCGTTCTTTATAGTCCACAAATAATGTCTCCAAATCGTATTCTTCAGGATATAGTTCAGTTGCAGGTAGCTCTAATACCAAACGCTTGATATTTACCTCCATAAACTGTTCCTTATAAAACACTATAACATTAAAATAATTATCCATTTCTTTGTAAACAAGACCAACATCATCATAATCTAATAATTTTACTCGATCTCCTTTGGAAAATTTATAGACCGCTTTAGTGCTTGCTTTCCCTATGTTGGGTCTTCTAATTTTACTGTCATGAACCCGCTCTAGCTGATAATCCTTATTGTCTAAATAGTCCTTCGCTCTTTGTAATACTGTTTTTCGAATATTCATTTTCTGTGAAATCCAAAGCGCATTACTTTCTCCAGAGGCACCAATCATTAACTGATACAACGGCTCTAATGTTTCACTATTAAAGCGCATAGCCGCATTCATAAAATCGCTATGCATCTCAGAAAAACGTTTTATTTCACCATAATGGGTTGTGGCAACTGTTATGCAGCCCATATAATAGAATTCCTCTAAAATAGATATAGCTAATGCCGCTCCTTCGTTTGGTTCCGTACCACTGCCGATTTCATCAAAAAGTAATAATGTATGATTATTCGATGCCATCATAATGTCCGAAAGATTTTTCATATGGGATGAAAATGTACTAAGAGCATTTTCAATACTTTGATTATCACCAATATCTACAAAGATTTTATCAAATACAGCCATTTCGGTTCCTTTTTCGGCTACGATATGAAAGCCTGACATGGTCGCCAATGTTAAAAGACCTATCGTCTTAAGGACAACCGTTTTTCCTCCAGCGTTAGGCCCTGTTATAATCAAGCTCCGATAGTCCTGACCGATTTCAAACGTTAATGGCACCGCATTCTCTGCTAATAAAGGATGCTTACCATTGATTAATTTGATAAAGCCATAATCATTCAAGCTTGGCTCGATGCCTCCTACTTGCTTACTATACTTAGCTTTAGCAAAAACCATATCATACTGACTAATCAACTCCATATTAATCGTGATCTCTCGTATATTTTCCATAAGAAGCCCAGATAATGAGGCTAAAATCTGATATTCCTCGATAGCTTCCTCCGCTTTCAGAGTCGCCAACTCTACATTTAATTTTGCCACCGCACTTGGTTCAATAAAAACTGTAGCACCCTTAGCTGAAATCTCCACTACCGTACCCTGAATATGATTTTTATAGGATGCCTTAATGGGAATTGTGTAACGGTCATCTTTTTTACTAATAAAAAATTCTTGAATATAGGTTTTATTAGCACTACTATTTAAAAATTTCGTTAAGCGCTCTTTAATTTTTTCCTCTGTTGCTTCAATATGGTTTCGAATCCGTTTTAGTTCTCTACTAGCTGCTGAATCAACTCGATTAGCTTTAATCGCAAAATTAATCTCCTCTTCTATACTTTTAAATTCAGCCATTGACAAAGCATAGGATGCAAGAACTGGCGCAAAAAATTCCTTCTCCAACATAAATTTTTTAATTTTGCGACATCCCCGTAAAAAATCTGAAATGCTTATTAATTCACTAGGATCTAAAATAACGCCCTTTTCAAGCTTCTTGATGGTGCTGTCAATATTTGATACGCCTAAAAACGGAATATGCCCTTCTGCATCTAAAATAGCCCGAGCCTCTGTCGTTTCGTTCAACCGATTCCGAACAACAGATATGCTAGAACTTGGCTCTAATTTATCCAATAACTGTTTACCTAATCCACTCACACAGTAGCATTTCACATTTTCCTTCAATTCATTGTATTGTAACTTCTCAAGAGTAGTATAATTCATTGTTAATTGCTCCTCACTATGATTTTCTAGAATCATTCATGAAGATACCTATTCATTAGATAGCAATGATTTATATATAAATAAAACAATCATGAGTTTCTTACTTCCAACCCAATCATGATATAGTTTTTTTCACAGAAAAAAGCCGTGGGGATACCACAGCTTCCACATTACAAAGGCAAATGTAATAGGCATCATGAAAAAGACCTCATCAACATGAAGTTAGTCAGAGCATTACACGCTTTATAAAGTATTGTAGGTATCTTCATAGGTTTGAAATAAAAGCATGACCAAATAAGGGGTTCCTTTTACTATAAATCCCCTGTCATCAATCATTTTATTTCGATGTAATTATTCCTATTTAGAACCTACTACACTCACAAAAAGCACCTCTCAATAATTATCATTGTTATCTAATTTGTCATTATCTTACTATATGCTATAAAAAAAGTAAAGGTGCTTCCACCTACAGTTAAAAATACGAAGAAATGCTGTCAGGACTATTTAGCATAAAATACCTTATATAGGAATTTCTTGAATAGTTAAAAAGAAAAAACCTGTAGAAAATTCTACAAGTTCTTATAAGCAGATTTATGATGAGCCTTCCTTGTTTCGATGATTTTTGAGCCAGAAAACAATAGTAAGGCTGCCCAAATAATACTGAATGCGATTAGCTCTACTTGACTAAACGGCTCTTTATATAACACAATCCCTAAAATTAATACAATAGTCGGTGAGACGTATTGAATAAAGCCTAGTAAATAAAGCGGAATATTTTGTGCACCTTTTGCAAATAAAATTAAAGGTATAGCTGTCACTAAACCACTAACAATCATCAGGATGTCTGTTTTTACATCAACGTGTAAGAATGAGGCTTGTTGTGTGGTGAACAAATAGACGTAATAGCCTAATGCAATTGGTAAAATAAATAAAGTTTCTATAGCTAACCCTCTTGTGGCATCAAGTGTAATTTTCTTTTTCAATACACCGTAAATGGCGAAGGATAATGCAATAAGCAGCGCTACCCAGGGAACAGAGCCATAGTTAATCGATAAAATAATGACTGCAATAAAGGCAATTCCTGTAGCTACCCATTGTGCACGATTAAGCGTCTCTTTAAAAAAGATCACCCCAAAAATAACTGAAAGTAGCGGATTAATATAATAGCCTAAGCTCGTCTCAATTAAATGGTTATGTGTAACCGCCCAAATATATAAATACCAGTTCATAGATATTACAAAGGATGCTCCCGCCAATTGCCAGAAATGCTTTTGATGTGACCATAAATATTTTAAATCTGCAAGAAGATCCTTTCGCATGCCAAATAGGAATACTGCTATTACCGTAAAGGCAAAGGACCAAATGACACGTGATAATAAAATTTCCATACTTGGCACATGCTCAAGTAATTTCCAATATAGAGGAAAGGCACCCCAGAAGACATAAGCCAAGAACGCTGCCAAAACCCCTTTTTTTTCATTCGACATTGCCTCTAACTCTCCTACTCTTGCTGAAGTCGATAATGACTTTGCGTAATTCTTAAAGAATAGACTAATTATAGGACTTTGCTAGAGAACTGTAAATGCTGAATTTACTTCCTACTTAGATGAATGCTAAGCTTTACCTTCAGATTCAAGCTCAGAAATATATTTTCGCACCATACTATAGCTAATATCTGGGTTAATTTGTCGTTTAATACGAATATGGATTTCTTTAATGCCTACACCCTGCTCTCGCATATCACGAATCATGGATTTAAGTGGACCAGAAAGTGACTCTCTTGATAATGCTGTGTATTTACTTAATTCAATTAATAGCTCTGTATTTTGTCTGCGAAGCTCCTTCAGCTCATCAACTGCACAATTATATTCCGTCAGCTTTTTTTGTAATACCGCATTTTGCTGCTTTAATTTTTGCACTTCCTCCACTAGCTGTATATTTTGTTTTTTTAACAGTTTTCGCTCCTGCTCCAAAATATGATGTTTCTCATCTACATCTATATGCATGGCATTATACAGCTCTTCTATATGCATCAATCCCTGATAGCGATTTTGTGGTACGAGTATAAGCGTTTCCGTAGTATTAACAGCAAGTGCTCCATCTTTTAATGTTTCACAAGACAATCTAGTTGCATTCATTTTACTCATTATCGTTTCATCACTCCACTACTAAAATATTCGTGTAATGGTATTGCTTTAATAATCATCTATCCGCGCCCTTCTCATTTGATAATCATTCTCATTTATCTAATCATAATCACTATTTTCTTTTTTGTCAAAGACAATCCATTAGACATTTTCCAATAGATAAAAAGACAAGGGATTCCCTTTTAATATCCTACGCAAAGAAAAGCTTCTTGCAGAGTTGTGCAAGAAGCTTTCTGGTTACATTTTTTTCAGTTTTTCGTATTCAAGCTGTAGACGTTCTATACGCTTACGACCTTCCTCACGATTTCTCGCTGTCTCTGCTTGAATTTGCTTCGTTTCTTGAATACCAGCCATAATCGTTTGCCATGTCGTTTCAATTGTTTCGATTTTTATGCTTGGGCTACCTGCTACACGTGCGATATTCACACTATTTTTACTAATATTCTCTGCATTTCGTACTAGCATTTCATTTGTACGACGGTCCAGCTCACTCATTGAATCTGAAATAAGCTTTTGACGTTTTAATGTTACGGCATGGATAAGTCCTTGCTTAAAGATTGGTATAGTTGTAACAAATGCAGAATTAATTTTAGCAATTAAATGATTATTCCCTTGCTGCATCAATCGAATTTGTGGAGCAGATTGGAATGAAACTTGCTGTGCCATTTCAAGATCATAACGACGTTGCTCTAGAAGATCCACAGCACGAAGCAATGTTTCATATTCCATTGCTGCTAATTGATCACCAGTTTGAGCTTTTTGTTCAAGCGCTGGTAATGATGAACGCACTTCATCAGTTCTTACCTCAATCGCTGCAACATACTTACTCAATGTTTGGAAGTAGTCTAAATTTTGATCATATAGATTCTCGAGATCAACCGTATTACGTTTCATCTCAACTTCATATTTTTGTATCTCACGATAGATTACATCCACTTCCTTATTCATACTATCATATTTGGATAGGAATTTTTCTAATTGTTCCTTTCCTTTCGAGAATAGCCTTGTAAGGAAGCCTCCCTTTTTGTCCTCCGCAAAATCTTGAGGATCAAATTTATCCATAATTCGATTTAAATTATTTAATAATACACTTGATTCCTCAAGCTTACTCGTTTTCATTGTTGCTAACATTTTATCTGAAAAAGTCGAAATGCCATTCGCTGTTTCTTTTCCAAGCTCTAGCATAGCAATTTGGTCTTTTACATCAATTTTTCGAGCTAATGTATGAACCTCAGGATCCTGCTTTAACGCCAACTGATTTTGAGCAATTTGAGAAAGCTCCTGCTCAGAAACAAGTACTGGTTTTTGCTCCTGTTCCACCTTTACTAATGGATTGGGCTGTAATAAAGGATTTTCTGATGCGAATGGATCTTTCGATTTTAATAGGTCGTTGTTGAATTCAGACATATTGATTTACCCCCTGCGATTTATCTTCTAATATTTACGATTACATAACGAAAAAGTTTCATTTATTCAAGCATTGCAAAAAATGAGTTAGTCAATCTATAGGAACCCTCTGAGTGCTCTAGTTGAAATCTATAATTTTTAGGGTTAGAAATATCGACAAAAACCTGCAATTGCTCACGATTATTCAAGATTGAGACTAAATCATCACTCTTAGGTACCTGTTGCTCAAGCTTGACAAAAAACAGTTCCTTCTCATCTGGTGATGCTGGACGAAAATTTGAGTTTTGTTTTAATATAGCATCTATTTGTGCTTGCGATAACATAGCCTCAACCCCTTTCATAAATTATAGCTTGTTTTACGAGGAAATTCGACATAATCCATTAAATATTTGACATTGTTTTCTAGGTTTGACATGTTCGAACTAAAGAAGCAGCTACAATCCATAGCTGCTCCCATCATTTATGTTGTCACTTTTAAGACCGTTTTGATTTTTTGAATCACGCCACCTGAACTATAAGTTAAGACACTACGTTTATAGAAGGATAGGCTAAATAAATAAGCGACAATAATCGTTGCTACTAAAATACCTAATGATAAAAGTGGTACCATCACCCCTATATCAGTAGCCCCAATGCGCATCGGCATAACCATGCCAGATGTAAATGGAATATAGGAGAATATCTTAATAATAAGTGTATCTGGATTGCCTATACCAGATAGCATTACATAGAAACCAATTAATGTGATCATCATTGCAGGCATTAATACTTGACCCGCTTCCTCGACTTTGGAAACTAATGAACCAAATAGAGCTCCTACAATTAAATAGAGGACAATTGTCAATAGTAGGAAAAGTATTGCATAAATAACGTATCCCAGCGACAATTCCTTTACAATGCCTGTAGCAGCATCCCAAATAACTCCATTCTTCACAAATTTAGCATACACAAGGAATACCACTGCAATAATTCCCATTTGTGTTAAAGCTAATAACAGCACACCAGCAATTTTGGCCTTAAAATGGGTAGCTGGTTTGACACTTACTAAAAGCATCTCCATTGCGCGTGAGCCTTTTTCGGAGGCAATCTCTGTTGTAATCATAGATAAGAATGTGGAAATAAAGAAATAGATTAATATACCAACTGCATAGGACACCCATAGTCCTGATTGCTTCTCCTCTTCACTCTTACCACCAGAAGATTCCTCATTTAAGTTTTTATTGGAGATAATTGTTTGGGCACTCATAATTTGTGCTGCTTGCTCAGACGTTAATGATAACTGTTGAACAGCATAATGCTGACCCGCATATTGTAATAACGAAGATATAGTTGTTTGATCATTTAGTTTTAACGGTGTATACGTAGCAATTTCTGCATGTAGTTGACCATTCTGATCTGCTATTTTAACAATTGCATCAAGCTTTTCGTCCTTGACCTTTTTCTCCAGCTTCGATAGGTTTTTTTCATTCTGTATAAATTCCATATCACCATTGGATACGAACAATCCACTTAAATCGGCAGTTGTTTCATTCACAATGGCTATTTGCTTTGCTTGATCATTGCCTGTAAATAACTCCTTTATATCCGACCAAAAAATTGCAACGGACATAGCGAGTATATAAAGACATGTCATTAAAATAAAAGACTTTGATTTTAATTTTGATCTATATAGCTGTTTCATTAATAAATTAAACTTCGACAATGTTACCACCAACCTTATCCTTAAAGATCTCATCTAACGATAAGTAATCTAAACTAAATTTCTCAATATATTTGCCATTGGAAAGCTGTTGGAAAATGCTTTGTGCAAAGCTCTCGTCCTTCAAAGTTAGCACTGTTTGCTCTTTCTCAACGCATACATCTTTAACGCCTTCAAGTGTCAGTAACTGCGTAGTAGACCAATCTGTACGCACAGCCAATTTGGTTTTCCCATATTGTTTCTTCAAGTCTAGCAAGCTACCTGAAAAAAGAGAGACCCCACGTTTTAATAAACAAAGGTGATCACATAGCTCCTCTACATTATCCATTTGGTGACTAGAGAACAAAATCGTTGTGCCCTGTTCTTTTAAAAGTAAGATGGCATCCTTCAGTAAATCTTTATTAACTGGGTCAAGACCACTGAATGGTTCATCTAATATTAAGAATTGTGGCTTATGAATAAAGCTCGCAATCAGCTGTACCTTTTGCTGATTCCCCTTCGATAATGTTTCTGCCTTATCTTTCCGTTTTTCCTCAAGCTCAAATCGGCTAATCCAAAAATCAATATCTCTCTTTAACTCCTCTTTCTTCATTCCACGAAGCTCACCGAAAAAGTATAATTGATCCTCAACCTTCATTGTTGGGAATATGCCTCGTTCTTCTGGTAAATAACCAAGAACATCACGGTTGATGGCATTCACAGGTTTACCATCCCATGTAATCGTCCCTTCCGTTGTCTCCTGCAAATCCAAAATCATACGGAAAGTAGTTGTTTTACCAGCACCATTTTGTCCGATTAACCCAAAAATCTCTCCTTTTTCAATCGTGAAATTAAGATTATCTACCGCTGTAAAATCTTTATATTTTTTTGTGACATGCTGTAATTGTAATGTCATTCTTCTTCCTCCCTATTAGTCTATGTAATTCTTGTGGCAGTCCGTTTTCTACTAATCCTCATAAATATGAGTAAGCAATTTTAATTTCTTTTTACGTTTGTGATTTCTAAATATCTCGATTATCAATAAGGAAATTAAAAAGACATTAAATAAGCAAATCCATGGGAATGCTTGGTTAAATTGATGTATAAGCATAAAAGGTAAAATATTTACCATCACTGCAAATGCATTTAATAGACAAACCCAGATAAACAATGTATTAATTCAAGATAAATATTTTATTTTTTCTGATTTCCCGGAAAATATTTCGAATGGCCCCTCTTCTTTCCTTTTTCTAAAGTACGCCCATACCCCAAATGAATATACATGTTCAATATTCATTGTATCTAAAAAATCATAGTAATCTTTTTTTCGTTTTAACACCATTTCATTGCGATAAATATATTCGTCAGATTTGCCATATTCAAAGAGAAAAACGAATGGCCAAAACTTTTTTAAGTGCCAGCCCTGTTCTGCCATGTTATTAACCCATTGTTCTTCTCGTTCATGATCAATAAAAAAACGAAATTTAAATATTTTCACAGAGTTATCCTCCTCTCTAATCTGTAAACACATCCAATTCCTTCTTCAAATTTTTACGCACTCGCATAAGCTTAAAGATTGGTCCCACTAATAATATAACGATGAGAATATTAGTACTATTCAGTAGTAATTTCAGCATATCTGTATGCTGTCCTTTGAAAATACTAATAAGCCCTGTTAAACCAACAAATAAATTCAGTAGGAGAATCAATAACAGTAACGTAATTTTTTTGGACAAATTATTGATTTTAGTTTTTTTATCAGAATAAAGTTCAAAGGGTCCTTCATGGGCAGGCTTTCTAAAGAAAACAAAGTTTCCAGAACGGTCTACTTGTTCTATTCCAGATGATTTGAGAAAGTCTAGGTACTCATCTTCATAGGAAACACCAAATCGCTCCAATTCATCATAGCGATAAATATAGCTACCTGGTTCATCTTGCACAAATGTAAAACGAATCCAAGTAAATTTTTTTAAATGCCATCCTTGACTAGCCATCTCATTTACTCTTTTTTCAATAACATACGGATTCATCACTAACCAATACTTATGCAAAGTTCCCATCCTCCCTCGTTATACGGATACCATTGTCAAAAAGTTCCCTTAATCTTAAAATTTCATAGTGCACAACTTCTTTTCCACTCTCAGTTATTACATATTCCTTTTTTCGTCCATCATCTTCTAGTGCTTCAATCCATCCTCGTTCCAATAAGGTTTTTATCGCACCATAAATCGTCCCAGCTCCAAGCCGAACACGACCATTACTCATTTCCTCTACCAATTGCATAATCCCATAACCATGCCTCGCGTCAAATAAAGCTAATAAAATATAATAAACGCCCTCTGTTAATGGCGGATGCTCTTGTGTCATACAAATCCCCCCTATATCGCACAACAATATATCGACCTACGATATAATAAAATATATCAGCAGACGATATAGTTGTCAATGTTATTTCATTTATTTACAAAGTAATTATTTGGGTCAGCTTCATCATAATTTCTAGGTTATTTATGTTGGTATAAGCGTATTTTCTGACTTGAGTAGATTTTGATTCTACCTGAATATTACTTCCTGCCACCTGAGCACTTTTTGGGTCTACCTGAGCGGTTCGCTTCGCCACCCGAGCACTTTTTGTTTCCACCTGAGCGATTCACTTCGTTACCTGAGCACTTTTATTTCTATTTTTATTGCATACAAAATCACACTATGCTAGCATGTAAGTAATAACTTGCATGAAAGGAAGTAATTTTTTGTCAACAAAAGGGACCGCTGATCGAATTATTGAAGCTGCATTACATCTTGTCAGTGAAAAAGGTTATACCGCAGCAACTACAAAAGCTATAGCTGAATTAGCTGAGGTCAATGAGGTAACTATTTTCCGCCATTTTGGTAGCAAGCAAGGCATTTTAAAAGCCATCATTGAAAAGTTTTCCTACTATCCTCTGATGCAACAAGAGCTCACTACCAATGTGACATGGGATTTGGAAAATGATCTATTGAATTTTTCTCTTAAGCATTTTAATTTTTTAATGTCAATCAAAGACTTTGTCATGATTGGCTTTAAGGAAGGTATGCAATTTCCAGAAATTAATGATGAAATTGCGAATATCCCACTCCTTATTAAAAATGAGCTTATTCATTATTTGAAGGAGATGCATCAAAGAGAGAAGATTAGAGACATCAACTTTGAAGTAGCTGCACTATCACTAATCGCTATGAATTTTGGACATTTTATGTCACGCGCACGCTTAGGAACAATTGTTTCAGAGGTGCCAACGGAAGAATTGTTGCAAACAAGTATTTCCATTTTTTCTAGGGGACTCGTTTCCTAGAAAAAATTTTCTATTCAATGCAAGTAAGTACTTACTTATATAGGAGGATTATGATGAAAGGATTACAAGCTTTATTTCGTATAAAAGAAACATATATTGGTATAGTTGCTACTATCGCTTTTCAAGTTATCTTTTTTTCCGTTTGGATGACAGCCTATGATGGTGTAAACGAGAGAGCTGAGAATTTAAAAATTGGCATTATTAGTGAGGATCATGAAATGGGTCAACAGGTAGCAAATGGACTAAAAACATCACTTCCATTTGCCCTTGAAGAATTTACTTCAATAAAGCAGGCTGAAGAAGCGTTGAATAAACGACAGATTCAAATGATAATGCATATTCCAAAAAACTTTACTGCACAAATTCAAGCGGGAAATGAAGCAGAAATTACTTATTCCATCAATCAAGCCAGTGCAAGTATGATTAAAAGTATGATGGAGAGTACCGCTAAACAACTAACAGAGGAAATCAATCACAATATCTTTCCAATAAAGCAAGAGAAATCGATTAAAATGTTTTCTCAAAAATTCACCCAGCTTCCTTTAGAACAAAATATGGCACTGCAAATTACAGATTCAGTTGAAGCTACAATTATGCAAGTAAAAGATCGCTCAATTGAGGCCACAATTATTAAAACAAATAATGCTGAAGGATTTGCAGCAAACTTTGTACCACTAATGGTCATCATCTCATCATTCGTTGGGGCGATGGTAATGATCATGCAACATCAGCAGGCAGCACAACTAGTGCAAACTCTCGTTTCAAAATGGCAATTGTTCCTAGCAAGGCAAATCATAAATATTGGTGTAGCGTTTGTCTTACCCCTGCTAACAATAGGATTAATGCATCTTTTTAATATTTCTAGTGAGGAAGGTTTTTTAACTATTTATCTCTTTCAGGCATTAATGTTCTGGGCATTTCTATGTGTCGCACAAGTTTTTGTCATGATTTTCGGCAATTTAGGTATGGTCTTTAATATTTGTGCCCTTTCACTACAGCTTGTAACATCAGGTGTGCTTGTGCCAAAAACTATACTTTCTGATTTTTATAATACGCTTGCATCCATTCTTCCAGCCACTTATGGAGCAGATGGCTATTACACGATTATTTTTGGTGGAAGTGCTGAGAATCTTCAGCAGAACAGTAGTGCATTAGGAATCATTATTGTTGTCACATTGGTCATTTCCTCTATAGCCGTCGCTCTTAAGAAAGCAAAAAATACAGAGGAAAAAACATCTTCTACTGTTCAATAGAAAAATGGTAAAAATCCGCTTTAAAAGCCTTCGCGGATTTTTACCTTTAAATCAATAATCTATTCCTTCATGCTCCACTGCCGCTTCTTGAATTTCATAGAAAGCCCAGTGCCCTGGTGTTATATCTCTAAATTTGTTCTCTATCGTCATTTGAATGGGGCCTCTTTCAAAAAGATGATTTAACACCTTAACAGCCTGCGCTCGAGTTAATTTTTGTTCAGGACGAAATGTTCCATCCCCCACACCAGTCATAATTCCTAATTGAGAGATACGTTTAATAGAATCAGCAGCCCAATGCTTCTTTGAGACATCAATAAACTCTTTTGCTTCATTCATAGACTTGCAGTAGTTAGCTTGTTCCAAACTACTTAGACAATGTCTATCTATCCAACGCATTGCAATTACTGCCATTTGGGCTCGTGTAATAGTTCCATTAGGTGTAAATGTATTATCAGCAGTACCTGTCATTAGCCCTAAATCTCGAACATATTCAATTTCATCATATGCCCATGCTTGTTGAATATCTCGATAGCTGATTGTATGCGCCACAGGAACCTCATTTTGAGTTAAATTGCGTGCTAACATAGCTGCCATTTGCTGACGTGAAATTGCTAGGTTAGGACGGAAAGTGCCGTCACTATATCCTTGTATATATGGATAATGTATAGCTTTCTCCTCTTTAGACATATCTTCTTCAATAATATCAATAATTTTCTCTGGTTCTTCTATATAAAGAATGGTAAACGTTGAGAAATGGTTAACATCGAATTCAATCCCTTTTAATATTTCATCAAATTGTGTAATTCGGCCATAAACAAGCTCTTTGGTACCATTACTATGTTCAATAAAAATAGCTAAATGCTCTATCTGTGCCTGTGTTAAATTAGCTGGTAGTGGGAGTACGAGTGTAACAGGACGACTTTGCATATTAGTTTCAATCGTAAGCGGACGCCCTAGCACCTCAACAGCTGTATTTTTCCCAGCTGCTATTTGTCTAATCTTTTCTTCCTGCTTCATACGATTTTCAATATCACTTTTTTCTTTAGCAGTTTTAACAGGCACCAAACGGAAGTATAAATTATCTGTAACAGAACTTAATGATGCATGTGGTATCATTACAGCACCATTTACTGTACGAATTGAAATACCTGTATTTAATGAAGCAAGTGATAAGCGTGGAATTTCAATCATCGTTTCAGCAACCTCATCTTTTTCATCGGGAATAATAATATAAGCAAAGTTATTTGGCATCTCAGTTAGATTTTCTGACACTTCTTTAGCACTTTCTGGCGTAATCGTTATTTTATCCTTCACTTGGCCGTTAGATTCGGTAGTTCTGGAAATGACTGTATTAGAAATCCTTTTTCCCTCTTTTTCCAGTACATTTATAAAGATTTCTTTTTTTACTGAGGTTATTGGCGGTTCTATAGGTGATGATGGATAGTACCCTGAAGATGGAGCCTTCACTACTTGTGCTATATTAAATGTCATATCCACCATATTCTTTGCTTTAATTGTAATTGATGCATAATAATTGCCTACGGGTAATCGATTCTTAGCCTTAATTGAAAATGTTGTGACTGGATGGTCTTTATCTAGCTTAGATAATAGAGGCTCCGTTAATTCAAAACTATCCGCATTTGTCCCACTGAGCACTATGCTTATATTTTCTAAATCTGCTGTACCAGAGCGTCTAATGGAGATTGTTTTTGACTCCTGTGTGCCACTTCTATAATCAGATAAAAGCTCACTTAATATTTGATTATCAATAGATTCAATGGAGAAAGTCGGAGCTTCTTCCCATTTTGCATATAATGTTTGATTTTCAGCAACTATATCTGCGTCAAAATCCCATGCTTCCTGCAATAAACTATCCTTATACCAACCATCGAAAATATAACCATTCCTTGTTGGAGAACTAGGTCTATGAATCTTTGTGTTATTTGGGATATTCTCATAATCCACTACTTGGCTGCCACCCTGTGAATCGAATTTAACCGTGAAAAAAAGAGCCGTAAATTTTTGAATTCTACTATTCCCAAAATCAGCAACATAGATACTTCCCATGTGATCTACTGTAACTCCTGTTGGGTAGCTAAACTCTCCTAGCTCACTTCCTTCACTACCATCCGCTTTCCCCCACATTCTCCATTCATTTGTCGAGATAGTTAGTTTTTGAATACGGTTATTATTACTATCAGCTACATATACATTTCCTTGTTCATCAATCTCCAGGTTAAATGGTTCACTAAATTCCCCAAGTTCGCCACCCGATCCTCCACCTATTTTTTTCCATTCACTCCATTCATATGTATGAGACACTGCTCCATTTTCACTACTATTTTTTATAAGCTTGACTTTTTGAATACGATGATTTCCAGTATCCGCTACATAAATATTTCCCTCATGATCAACTGCTATTCCAGCTGGTTGCTTAAATTCGCCCAAACTATTTCCAGTTAAAGGTAGGTTTTTAGCATTGACCCTCCCCCATACTATCCATTGATCCGTAAGAATATCTAATTTTTGAATACGTTGATTCGTTGTATCAGCTACATAAACATTACCTAGGGGATCTACTGCAACACCACTAGGATTATGAAATTCACCTGGATTAATTCCTGAGGCATTATCCAATACATTTGGACCTTGATATTCTTTTCCCCACTTACTCCAAACACCTGTCGCCACATCTAGCTTCTGAATGCGATGATTTAATTTATCTGCCACATAAATATTTCCTTGACTATCAACAGCTACATCAGCTGGATAATTAAATTCACCAAGAGCACTTCCCTCTTTACCATTACTATTACCCCAATAACTCCATACACCTGTTGCAATATCTAGCTTTTGTATACGATTGTTATCAGAATCAGCAACATAAATATTTCCCTGTGTGTCTGTTGTAACACTATTGGGATAGCCAAAATCTCCTAGTTCGCTTCCTCCATTTCCAAGCTGAAACCATTCATTGGCTGCTAGTACTTGACTTGAGAACATTGTAAATGAAGACAGTAACACAACTACACTCCAAATAAGTATCTTCTTTAAGTATTGATTCATAGCTCTCATACTTCTACTCCTTCTATAATAAATTGCGCCTACTTTGATTTATTATAGAAGGGTAATATCTCAAAAAACTCTCAAACTATAATTACCTCAACAAGGACAACAGTCTGAGTGTATTATTCGTTAATGGCCAAATCGTAAAATAGCTGCTAGTTGTTTATTTAATGTGCTCACACTATCTGTAAAATCCAGACGATACCATTGAATAATAAGACCTATGATTGCATTTGCCTGGTATGCACTGTAATAATCAATAGCTATTTCATCATGTAACTTATGCTGAGCTGTAATATCTCCCTTTAAAAGAGAATAAATCCCGTCAAATAGCATGTAATAGTAGGTTAGCGGAACATTTTTTGAAAAAACAATGCGGTAAAACATTTTAAAGCGCTCAATATGATGAAAAATTCGTATGGTATTTGGATCTAATTGGTTCTTATCTAATGTTGTAACTGCACGGTAAGGTTCCTCATAGGAATTATACAAATCCTCCATAATTTCCTGAAAGTATTCCTCGAATAATCCTTCCTTTTGCTCATAGTGCAAATAGAAGGTTCCCCTATTCACGTTTGCAACTCGACAAATTTCAGCAATTGAAATGTTTTCGAGAGGTTTTTCACTTAATAAAGTCATTAAGGCATTATGCAAAGCTTGCTTTGTTTTAACAACTCTTAGATCATTTGCTTTCAAATTTTCTCATCCTTATTCAACAGATTTTTTATATGTGTTCATTACTAGACAGTTCTTTGTATTTTGCTTATTGAAATCGCTTACAAAAATATTATATTATTTTAATGAACACATGTTCAATATCTAACTTCATATATTGTAGATATGTTTATAAATGTTTGGACATTCTCTAAAAAAACCACATATATAGGAGGTCCTTAAGATGAGATTGGAAGGTAAAGTAGCTATCGTAACAGGTGCCGCATCAGGTATGGGGAAAGCAATTGCAGAGGGTTATGCTAAAGAAGGCGCAAAAGTTGTTGTTTCTGACTTAAATTTAGAGGGTGCACAAGCCGTAGTTGAAAGTATTCAAGTAGCCGGTGGATCCGCGATTGCTGTACAAACAAACGTTGCATCAACAGATGATCTACAACGTTTATTTGATGAAACAAAGAAGGCTTATGGACAATTAGATATTTTAGTAAATAATGCTGGTATTATGGATGGTATGGAGCCTGTGGGTGAAATATCTGACGAACGCTGGGATAAAGTATTTGCTGTGAACACTACAGCCGTAATGCGTTCGATGCGTATGGCAACAGAGATTTTCCTAGCACAGGGACATGGGGTATTTGTCAACAATATTTCTGCTGGTGGTCTCTATGGGGCTCGTGCAGGTGCTGCTTATACTGCATCTAAACATGCTGTCGTTGGTTTAACAAAAAACACAGCGTTTATGTATGCAGATAAAAACATTCGCTGTAATGGTATTGCGCCAGGTGCAGTAATGACCAATATTGCCTCTACTATGACAAATATGAGTGAAGTTGGTGCTACTCGCCAAGGACTTGGTTTGGCTATTAATCCACGGGCTGGACAACCAGAGGAGATTGCACAGCTTGCTATTTTCCTTGGTTCAGATGAAGCGAGCTTTGTTAACGGACAAGTCATCGCTGTTGATGGTGGCTGGACAGCTTATTAAAAAAATTTAGAAAGACACAACTCAATCCAAAATAGGTTGAGTTGTGTCTTTTTGGTAAGTTGAATCAATTTCGCCTTAGCGTAACTGTAGCTGCCAGCTGCCGCTTTGCTATCGATACAGATATACGAATATGTTCATACGTCTATCGTAAAGCTACGAATTTTTGCAGGCAAATGCTCTGTAGGATAACCGACTGCGTTAATATAAAATTTCCAATCAGCACGTTCATAGACGCTTTGCTCGTGACAATGCCCGAAAATATAGTAATTTGCTTGCAAGTTGATAGGGTGAACATAGCAATACGCACGACCATAAATGTTATGGCTTTTAATAAAAATGGGTGGCACATGTGTAATACACACATCGATATGCTTCATCTGCCCAAAGCCTTTTTTCTCTGCTAAATGCTCCAGTCGAATATCAAAATCCTGTATAAGCTTTGAATCATTCATGTACCTTTTGAAAAACTGAATCTCAGCATAGTCCTCTAATGCATACCAATTTGTTGCACCTGCAAAGATGTTCCCTTCAATTGCAATCGTTTTGAAACGTTCTAATAGATGAATATTTTGCTCATGTTGTAATAAATGTTTTAGTTCGTCTACACGTTTTTGACTGCTCTGCCCATACAAATGCTTCTGCTTTGAGATAACATAATAATCGTGATTGCCAAGAACCCATATCACATGTTGGTAATGCTGTCCAAAGTACGTTAACATCATGACACTTTGCTGATTGTAATGTGACAAATCCCCTGCTATAACGAGCACATTTCCTAAAGTTTCAGGTAACATGGAAGCTAAAAATGCTGTTGTTGTTTCATATAATATATGAGGATCTTTACTATATGGTATATGAAAATCCAAATGCAAATCAGATATATAATCTATTTTCATAGTGCCCCCCCTTCTTAGTGATATATTATATAAGGTAAAAGCACATCATTTTCCTCTATAAAAATAATTCTGCTTATTTTTGATTTTATTCTTACTACTTAGACAGTTACCATTAAAATAAATCGAAAAATCATTTTACATTGCTTGTATGGGGCCGAAAAGAAAAAGACACACGTTAGGATAAATAATTCATCCAGTATGTGTCTTACTAAACATTAGTTAATACTTGTAACTTTTTTTGAAGGGAATATATAGCCTATGAAGGCACCTAGCAGAGCTGGTAATATCCATCCTAAGCCAATATCATAAAAAGGCAAAAAATCTGAATATAACTGTTCTACTGCTTCAAATAGACCAAGTTTTACTGCTGGTATACTTGTTGCTAATGCTCGATAACCATCAATTAGACTAATGAATAAAGTGAAGAACATGGCGGTTAAATAGACTGCCTGCTTATTTTTAAATAACGAAGAGCTAAGTGCTAGTAAAACTAACACAATCGCAAGCGGATATAAGAACATCAGCGCTGGGACCGCGTATTGAATAATATTCGTTAAACCAAAGTTAGCGATTGTAAATGATACTAGGCACAGTATGAACACAAACAATTTATAACTGATTTTTGGGAAGACTTCGTGGAAAAACTCACTACAGGATGTAATTAAGCCGATACTTGTCTTTAAACAAGCAAGGACAATAATGATTGCCAATAAAATAGCTCCAAATGAGCCGAAATAGTGATCAGCAACTGCTGCAAAAATTAAACCACCATTCTCGTATGGACCAACCGCCTCCATACTAGATGTCCCCATATACGTGATAAGTCCGTATATGAGCATCATTAATGTCATCGCAAAGATTCCTGAAGTCCATGTGGCCTTCGCAATTTCCTTTCGATCGGTAATTCCTGCACTTTTGATGGCATTAATAACAACAATCCCAAAGGCTAATGATGCTAAGACATCCATTGTGTTGTAGCCTTCTTTAAAGCCTGTCATAAATGCTGCATCTATATAGTCACCCATTGGCTGCTGAAAATGCCCCATCGGCTTTACAATACTTGTAATAATTAAAATAAATAACACAATTAAAAAAGCTGGTGTTAAATATTTACCGATATAATCCATAATTTTTGCTGGATTTAATGAGAAATAATACACGATCGCAAAAAATACAAAGCTAAATAATGCAAGTAGAAGTGTTGTATGTTGTGCTTGAATATATGGTTCAAAGCCAACAACAAAAGGTACTGTTGCTGTACGTGGTATGGCAAAAAATGGACCAATCGTTAAATATAGCGCTAATGAAAAAATCACCCCAAATATAGGATGAACACGACTCGCTAAATCACGTAATCCGTTACTGCCTGATAAGCCAATAGCTAGTATACCGAGAAACGGTAAACCGATAGCTGTTACTAAAAAGCCTATTAATCCAAACCAAAAGTTAGTGCCTGCTAATTGCCCAAGCTGGATTGGAAAAATAAGATTCCCTGCTCCAAAATACAGTCCGAAAAGCATTGTACCGATAACTGCATAGGTTGAGAAAGGTATTTTCTGTTGCATTTTTGATGTACTCCTTAGATGTAATTGACGATAGCAAATTATTTTAATCGAATGATTTTTCACTACAATTCAATCATAGTATCAGGCATTTATTATAAACACAATAGTTTTTTCGTTTATCCTTATTCATCCCGAATAAACGGGCATAAAGGAGCTTACTTCAAGGGTGAGAGGACTCAAAAATTGAAGTAAAATACTATTCGTAAAAGTCCTATGCATTATTACTTCATTTCTAATGCCAAAAGAAAAGAGCTGTCAGCAGACAGCTCTTCATAGTGTTGAAAAACTAAATGGTCAAGGGACTCTTTGTGAACACTCCTAAGTCAAATGAAGGTGATCTCCGTTCCAGGCTACTCGCTTT
>NZ_JBNNMG010000070.1:0-28682 GCF_050272555.1 Lysinibacillus sp. NPDC047702
CCAAACCATTATAAAGGACTTTTTTGTGCTTACATGTAATTACAGAAAATTATGATTAATTTGAATGAGGCATTATTTTAATGCGATGCTAGTGACCCAATTAACAAAAATATTTGAGAAGAAATAATGTAATAATACTACAATGATTCCGAAAAAAAGTGCTACTCCCACATCTATTATCGCTGACTTTAATGATTCCTTAAAAACCTTTGAAATTTCTAATAAAAAACCTACGATTCCAATGAATCCTAGCACAGCACCAATAAGGCTGGTAATAAACTCATTACCTAAAAATGTTGGATTCAAATACAATAATATTGAACAAATGAAGAAAGCCAAAGCAACTGATATTCCTTCAGCAATTTTTATTTTATCTTCCATACTATAACCTCCTAACTATTTTTTACTCTTAATACGATAATTTACCTAAAAAGGATTCAAAATAAAGTAAATAGCACTTTCGAAGGAATGCTTGTATAAAATGAGGCTGGCAAAATTTCAAAATATTATCTGATAAACAAAAACACCTACCGAAGTAAGTGTTTTGATAATTTTTTTGATTGCCCATTAAGGTGTGGTCTAATAATTTCATTTTATTAAATCTGGCATTTATTCTTCTACTCTATAAACTTTATCAACTGTACTATCTTCATTAAAAACATAAATCCTATCACAATGAATACATCTCCAGACTTCTTTCTCGGGATAAGGTATAGCGAACACATCTATAGTATCACCCATATTGATAATATCATCCCATTCTTTATCTGTGTAAACACGAAGTTGAACATCATTTGGAGTTTGTACAGTAGATAAGGTTTTTCCACATTTACATTTCATTCTAGCCAAGTTTAGATGCCTCCTAATTCGTTACTTTTTCTTTTATCCATATCTCTACTTTACCTGGAAGTTGCTTATCAGGGTAAGTTCCTTTAGCACGATTAAGAATCTCCTGAGCTTGTGCTTTCGTCAGCCCCGACTCTCTTGCATCAATAATAACTTCTTCAGCATTTTGTTTAAATGCATCTTTAATCCTTCCAACACCAGTATTGACATTCGGATTTTTAAGAGTTTTAAGTTCTGTTAGAACTCCATCGATTTTAAAATCAGGTGTCTTTTCTCCTGGAATAGTTGATCTAGGAATCTGTTCAACTATCTTTCCCTCAGCGACTAGTTCATTAACAACTTTTCTTTCATCTGGAGTCAGCTCGTTTAAATTTCCAATGAATTTACCCGCTTTCGTATCTTCGCCTTCTCTAGCCTTCTCCTCATCTTTAGCTCTAATCAAAACATACTCAGCCGTTGATTCATCCACACCAGTAGCGGATGCCATTTCAGGTATAGTTGCGTCACGTATTTTCTTACCTGTATTAAGATCAACCCAAGACCCTATGGCACTATCTAATATAGCAGGAACGCCATCAATTATATCCAGTAGAGGTTGTCTCCAAGAATAGTCACCTTCCCATGGTGTGCCGTCTGGTAGCTTTAATAACTGCTGTCCATCCTCAGATAATCCTAAACGGTAGCCATCAGGTGTCCATCCTATAGCATCCGTTGGAACGTAAACGCCTAAATTACCTGCAGGTATAGCCGCGTCACGCAGCCATTGGTCCATTCGGTTATATGTGCTATCACTTGGATTAATAACATTACCATCTAACGTAAGCACCATAGATGCACCAAACGCAGAAACTAAATCACCAAAGCTTGACAAAGTAGGATTTGCAGTATAAGACCTTAATGCGTTATAAGCGGTTGTTGCAGCTGGAATAGACGAACAACTAGGATAAGACTCACAAACAGTTGGTATAGACAATTTTGGATTAGATAACAAATCAATACTTATAATCTCACCAGCATTAGTCTTAGCAAGACTTGCTCCAATATCAATACGTATATAATTACCTAAAGACCAGACCTTACCATTAGTATCAGTAACCGTAACGTTATAACCATTAGGCAAAATTAAATAATTACCATTAGATTCAGCAGGAATAGAAGGCGCATCAGTAGCAAACTTAGCCTTAAGAGTATCCAGTCCAGCCGTTAACCAATCTCCAGCCGTAATAACTCCATCAGCCATCTGATCAAGACTACTTAAAAAGTTTGACTTCATATCGGCACTCATTTTTGGCCATGTCTCTTTAGCTGTTTGATACATTTCATCTATGTTGTCTTTTAAATATTGTTCAGTATGCATTGCACTAGCTGCTACAGTTGTGGTAGCTACAACCGCAGTTGCATAGGATGCTGCAGCCCATTCTTCAAATGTGGCAGTTAGCGCATTGGCATGAGCTTCTGAGGTCTTAAAAGCCCCGTAATTGATATTAAATAGAAGTAATAAGGCTACAAGAACCATTAAAACTTTGTTCAATAACTTTGTACTATGTAACAATTTTATCTCTCCTTTTCATCCAAAAATATGTTTATATTACAAAATTACCATATATGAACTAATCAAGGAATGAAACTTAGTTAAAAATACTTTATTGTATAATTCGATTTACTTATTTGTCCTTCACATCCGAACGCATGCACAATAAAAAACCACCCATAAGAGTGGTCCTTTACCTAGAAGCTAATACTAAAGTTTAAATTCATGCTAGTCGAAAATAACACCAAAACTTACATGCTCAAAATTCAAATATGCGTTGCATATATCCGAACTATAGTATGGTTCAAGTCCTTCGATTTTTCTCTTAGTAATAAATAGACCAAATCCAGATACATTATCACAATTTTTTTCATAGACTCGAATCTCTGAGTCTGTATCATCATTAGCGACAATGATTTAATAAAGGTGGTGATTGGTATGTGAAATAAAAATTAAATTGAATTGAATTAAATAGAGAGAGGAGAAATAATTATGGCAAGTTATAAAGAACTTGAACTAGCTAAAAATGGGAAACCACGTATTAAAATAACTGTTGAACTAGGAAACGATGAGGAAACTGGTAAACGTATTAGAAAATACAAATCAGTAACATTAAACAGTCTTTCTGAACATGCTATCAAAAAAGCGATTACTGAGTTTGAAATTGAAGTATCTAAAATGGAAATCTTACAGGACACAGAATCTATTACATTCAAAGAATTTTGCAATCGTTGGTTAGACAATTATGTGAGACTTGATCTATCCCCTGCTACTAAATCACATTATGTAAGAACTTTAAACACTGGAACATTTAATAATTTCGATAACATGAAGATGAAAAAAATTAAAAAAATTCATATTGTAGAGTATTTTTCCGAGGAAAAAAAAGAAGGACGTAAAAATTTAAGTAATAAATACGGCGTATTAAAAAGTATATTTGCTAAGGCTGTAGAATGAGAGATCCTTATCGATAATCCTATGAGTGGCATAAAAGCCCCTCGGGTGGAATCTTGTAAAAAAGATTTGCATTTTTATGATGCTAATCAATTAGTACAAATGCTAGATGCCATAGAGAGCCTAGACTTCAAATACAGAGTAATTTATAAATTAGCATGTTTGGTAGGATTGAGAGAGTCTGAGATAGTAGCTATAAGTTTAGAAAAGATTAATTTCGTAAACAACACAATATTAATTGATCAAGCACTTAAATATGATACAGAAAAAAATCAAAATTAGTATTAGGTCCACCTAAAAATAAAAAATCACGTATTGTAAATGTCCCTGAAAAGTTTATGGATGAAATTAAAGAACAAGTACTGGCACAAAAGAAAATGAAAATAAAGTCAGGAAATGCATGGAAGCCTATGAAAGATGATGACGGCAACGACATTGATTTTTTAATCACTTCGCGAAATCGTTTAGGCTATCCAATTGTACCTTCTGTATTATCTTTAACATGGAGACGCCACTCAAAAAAACTAGGTTTACCCGAAATTAACTTTCATGCATTAAGACATTCTTGTGCATCTTATCTACTAAGTAATGATGCTAACTTTAAAATCATCCAAGAACAATTAGGACACAGCGATGTAAGTATGACAATGAACACATATAGTCACTTAACCAAAGAGGACAAAAAAGATGCCATTGATTTATTTAATAAAATATTATAATTTGGTCGCTTTTTGGTCGCCTCAAATTTTCGAAGTCCCCAAAAACCTTTGAAAATAAACGATTAGGGGACTTCATGCAAATTAGAATGATTTTTTCATCGTGATAAATTTCATATCTGTCATTTCTTCTATTGCCCACTTAATTCCTTCTCGACCATAGCCACTCATTTTTACGCCGCCATATGGCATATTATCCACTCTAAATGTCGGAATATCATTAATAATAACGGCTCCTGCCTGTAACTCATCTGCTGCATAGAGTGCATCTGACAATACATTTGTGTATATTCCCGCATTTAAGCCAAGTTCCGACTCATTTACTAGTCGAATAGCGTCGTTTAATGTTTCATATGAAACAATTGAGACGATTGGTGCGAAAGTTTCCTGACAAACAATTTTCATATCAGCAGTAACGTTTGTCATAACAGTCGGCATTAATGTTCTTTCTGTGAATGTTCCCCCTGTTGCGACTACCGCCCCCTGTTCCTTGGCTTCCTCAATCCATTGACGAATACGTTCAACCTCATTTGGATGAATCATTGCACTCACATCCGTATTTCTGTCTAACGGATCCCCTACCACTAATTTTTTCGTTTCTGCTACAAATGCCTTTGTAAAATCATCAATGATGGAGGAATGCACATAAATTCGTTGTAACGAAATGCAAACTTGTCCAGCAAAATTAAAGGCTCCTCCAACACAACGGGCTATAATTTTATCAATTGGTGTCGAAGGCTCGACAATAACCGCAGCATTAGAACCAAGCTCTAACGTTACTTTCCGCAAACCAACCTTCTCTTTAATACCCAAGCCAACCTTACCGCTTCCTGTGAATGTCACCTTTTTCACAAGCGGATGAGAAACGAGCGTGTCACTGAGCTCTCCGCCACTGCCTGTCAATATTTGAAGGGCTCCATCAGGTAGACCTGCCTCTTTAAATATTTCTGCCATTACGATTGCACTTAATGGTGTTTGTGTTGCTGGCTTTAAGACAACTGTATTTCCTACTGCAAAGGCAGGTCCTAGTTTATGTGCCACTAAATTAAACGGGAAATTAAATGGCGTAATGGCGGATATAACCCCGATTGGTTCTCGTTTTGTCCAGCCAATACGATCACCTGCTCCAGGCGCAGCATCCATTGGGACTGTTTCACCCTTAGCCTGCTTTGCCCCCTCAGCAGCAAATTGATAGGTTGCTATTGTGCGTTCTATTTCCATCAAGCCTGCTGATATGGGTTTACCTGCCTCTAAGGCTAAGATTTCAGCAAATTCTTCCTTGCGCTGTCGCATGATATGGACAACTTTATATAATATTTCCGCTCGTTCGTAAGCTGTTGTTTTTTTAAATGTTTGGAATGTTTTCTGTGCACCTTCTATTGCCCGTTCAACATCTGCAATTGACGCCTTAGCAATCTTTGCAATAATCTCACCGCTAAATGGGGAACTAAGCTCATATGTTTCCTGTGCATCCTGCCACTGACCATTGATCCAAAGTTTTGTTTCCTTCATCCTTCAATTGCACCTCCATAAAATCATACTCTTCTTTATTTTATCACGAAGAACTTGAACTAGATGCTACAGTAGCTGCAGTAACTGCTGCTAACATTGCTGCCTGTTGTGCTTGAATTAATAATTCAATGGATGACATGATCGTCATGGATAAAGACTGTTGCACCTTTGCTATATCATAAATAGCGAATTGTATAGCCATAAATAATACAAATTCACGATGCCATTTCAAAAGTTTCATACCCTTTAATTCATGATATAAATCTATAATTTGTTGGAGGTGAACATTATTTACCTCAAGAATGGCTAAAAAACCAAGCAATGGGTAATGCATCGTCTTAACTTTAACATCCTGTTTTTTTAATGTATCGCGAATCATAACGACGCTTGGCACCAGTTTATTATCGTATTGAGGAGATAAGAAAGTCAGTACCTGTGATAACCATTGTAGTTCATTGCCAGCATTAAAATTGTACGTACGTAATTCTTTATAGTAACGGTTCATCGTTTCTGCTCTTACTTCAACATCATCCATTGAACTACTTAATAGTACAGCATACGGGATATCCTCATAGGACGTTAAAAATCGATGATGCTTGCGAATTTCTTCAAATAAAGCTCGTGCTGACTGTGCATGTGCATGTTTTTCACTTTCCTCTTCAGTTAAAAACTGAGCTCCTATAAAGGTAAAATTACCACTCCTAAATTTGACTTCCTTCATTATAGTGACGTTTGTTAGCAAATTTTTCACGGCATGCTCTATATCATCGTACTCCATCAAATTTGCAGCAATACTGTACCCTACCGTTGTTCTTAAAGGGGACATCCATGACGATTGCTTCTTCATTTCTTGTAATACTTCTTTATATTTTACGGAATCAAAGCTCTTCCCTGACGCCACATATTTGCTCGCGATTGCTAAGATAATTTTACGATCAACTGTCCAGCCCGCAGCCTTCGAAACCGTTTCCACTGTTTGAGTAAATTGATTTTCAATCATAACATAATCCATATTCAGCACACTCCTTTTTTCCATTATATACGTAATATCCAATTGAAAGGATTCAGCCTATATCAATACAGAATTTGTTTTACTAGGTGCTTTCACAAGTACCTAGGTCAATATGAGGTCATGTACTGTTTATCCTCTGATTTTTCGACAAACTCCACGTATCTTCTACATTCTTAAAATATCTCCGATTTGTAACAATTAACATAAAAAGTAAGCTTAATTTAATGTATGTTACCCGATTTTATATGGTTTAATGGAAATAACAAATAAAGAATGGAGGTAATTATATTGAATAAGATAACCAGTAGAAAATCTTTATTCACAGTAACCCTACAAGATCGAATACAGCAATTTTTACTGTTACGTAACTCTCCAAGAAATATAGCCCTACATACACTTTTTCAGAAAAATTAACATAGAAAAAAACAGCGGCACCTACTTTTGCCGCTGTTTATACATGATTTTACGTCTTTCAACGTTTATATGCTTATCCATTGCATGGAGCGATTCTTAGTACAAAAAAGATTTAAATTAATCCCAGTTCCTTTAATTCATCAGCGGAAAAGGCTCTTGATCTTGTTAAAAATCGCTTTCCCTCTACACCTTCTAATGAAAACATACCGCCTCGACCATCAACCACATCTAAAATTATTTGTGTATGCTTCCAATAATCATATTGATTTTTATGCATATAAAAGGGTGCACCACCAATCTCCCCAAGGCAAATATCCTGATCACCTAATATAAGGTCGCCATTTGGGTAACACATCGGTGAAGATCCGTCACAGCACCCACCTGATTGATGAAAAATAACAGGCCCATGCTTTTCTTGCAATAATTCGATTAGTGCCAGCGCTTCTTCTGTTGCTAAAACACGCTCGATCACGCTCATGCACCTCCCTACGGATTAGAAGAAACCTAGTTTGTTTTCACTGTAGCTAACTAATAAATTCTTCGTTTGTTGGTAATGAGATAACATCATCTTATGATTTTCACGACCAATTCCTGACATTTTGTAGCCACCGAATGCCGCATGTGCAGGATAAGCATGGTAACAGTTTGTCCAAACACGTCCTGCTTGAATACCTCGACCAAAGCGGTATGCTGTATTCATATCACGTGTCCATACACCTGCACCTAAACCATATAATGTGTCATTCGCAATTTCTAATGCTTCCTCTTTTGTTTTAAACGTTGTGACAGCAACAACTGGACCAAAAATTTCTTCTTGGAAAATACGCATTTTATTATTCCCTTTGAAGACAGTTGGTTTAATGTAGTAGCCATTTTCAAAACCTGAACCTACATTGTTTTTCTCTCCTCCAATTAGACATTCAGCGCCTTCTTGCTTACCAATATCTAAGTAGGAAAGAATCTTTTCCATTTGCTCACTTGAAGCCTGAGCACCCATCATTGTGTTTGGATCAAGTGGATTTCCGACTTTAATTGCTTCTACACGCTGTAATACACGCTCCATAAATTTATCGTAAATAGATTCCTGAATTAATGCACGAGAAGGACAAGTACATACTTCCCCTTGGTTAAGTGCGAATAGCACAAAGCCCTCTACTGCTTTATCTAAAAAGGCATCATCTTCATCCATAATATCCTCAAAGAAAATATTTGGTGACTTACCGCCTAATTCTAATGTAACTGGAATAAGGTTTTGTGAAGCATATTGCATAATTAGGCGACCTGTCGTTGTTTCACCCGTAAAGGCAATTTTACCAATGCGTGGATTAGATGCTAGTGGCTTTCCTGCCTCTAGACCAAAGCCATTCACAACATTAAGGACACCTGATGGCAATAAATCTTCTATCAATTCAAGAAGCACCATAATCGAAATTGGTGTTTGCTCTGCAGGTTTTAACACTACACAGTTTCCAGCTGCAAGTGCAGGTGCTAACTTCCAAACAGCCATTAATAGCGGGAAATTCCAAGGAATAATTTGACCAACTACTCCAATTGGCTCATGGAAGTGATAAGCTACTGTATCATTATCGATTTGGCTTACTGCACCTTCTTGTGCACGCAAAGCACCCGCAAAATAGCGGAAATGATCAATTGCTAGAGGGATATCTGCATTTAATGTCTCACGTACTGCTTTCCCATTATCCCATGTTTCGGCAACGGCTAGCTTTTCTAGATTTTGCTCCATGCGGTCCGCAATTTTAAGTAAAATGTTTGCACGCTCTGTTGCGGATGTTTTACCCCACGTATCTTTTGCGGCATGTGCTGCATCAAGTGCAAGTTCGATGTCCTCAGCTGTGGAACGCGCTGCTTGTGTAAAAACTTGTCCAGTAACAGGAGTGATATTATCAAAGTATTGACCTTTCACAGGGGGTGTCCATTCTCCACCAATATAATTATCATATTTCTCTTTGAATTGAACTACCGATCCTTCAGTGTTTGGAAATGCATAAACCATTTTACTTCTCCCCTTTACACAAAATAATGAGAAAATATCTACAAAAACTATTATTATATATCGAAATAACAATATTTTCATAGAAACCCTCTTACTCAATATATTGTCAGAAACGAAAAATAATTTCAACTTTTTTAAAAATTTTTTGAGTAATTTATTTTTACTAGAAAAGCTTCTAGCATTCACGGTGTCACCAGCGATAATGTATACTTAAATTATATAAATGTATAGGAGAACAATATGCGCATTAATAAATATTTAAGTGAAACTGGCATCGTCTCTCGTCGTGGTGCTGATAAGTGGATTGAGGAAGGTAAAGTAACCATTAATGGAGAGGTAGCTACCGTAGGCAGTAAAGTCGAAGCTGGTGATGTTGTTTGTGTTGATGGAAAAGAGGTAAAAAAAGAAGAACAGCTCGTATATATTGCCTTAAACAAACCAGTTGGAATCACTAGTACAACTGAACGTCATATAAAAGGGAATGTCGTTGATTTTGTTAATCACCCTCTACGAATTTTCCATATTGGACGTCTGGATAAGGAATCAGAGGGACTATTATTATTAACGAATGACGGAGATATAGTAAACAAAATTCTCCGCGCAGAAAACCATCATGAAAAAGAGTATATTGTGCAAGTTGATCAACCAATTACGGAGCAATTTATCAAGAAAATGGGAACAGGTGTAGATATTTTAGATACCACAACCTTGCCATGCCATGTAGAAAAAATATCAGATAAAGTCTTTAAAATTATCTTAGAACAAGGTCTAAATCGTCAAATACGCCGTATGTGTTCAGCTCTCGGTTATTCCGTTAAGCGTCTACAACGAATTCGTATCATGAATATTAAACTTGGTAATTTAAAGGTTGGACAATGGCGCGATTTAACGGACAAGGAACGAGCAGAACTATTCAAACTACTTCAATATACACCTAAATAAAGCATTGTAAGGGGAGAGAATTATGCTTTCAATACAGAGTACTGAATTGTTAACAGGAGCACGTATTAGCGGTGACTTTTGGGATTTAGATGAACTTATAAATGCTATTCACAAAATAACAGGGGATGAAAACAAATATTATGATTATCAAGGTTCACGTCTTCGTATCTTGAATGTTTGCTACAATTTACGCCAAGCCGCTAAGGGAGAGCGCCAACTGGAATTTGTTAGTAATGGGCTTAATAAAAGTGTACTGACACAGCATGAATTAATTTTCCCAAATAAAAACGCCTATTTCTCAACGGAGGTACTTTGGCCTGAGCTTATTTTTATGGCCATTGCATTAAACGACTTTATTCAACTGCACAAAGAGTTAATAGATTCTTCTGATTGGAATATAAATGTTGCTGCCATACGCAAATTCCAAGCGGCGGTTGCTGATTGTCTTGAACAAGAACTAAATGAGGAAGAATATTTAGTATTTTTAAGGATGCTACATACGAAAAATCCCTTAACTTTTCGCTATGTTACTCAGTATATTGATGTACTAAATCTTGAGTATATTCAATTAAGCTGGGAGGAACGTAAAGCTCATTTAGCAGCATTTGCTCTGCGCATAATGTTAGAGGATGATGAATATGTATCACTTAAATCTCAACTAATGGATGCTGCCATTTCTACAAAAAAAGCATTGCATGATATCGAAATAATGACCAATTACCCTGAAAAAATTTTGTGGTAAACCGTATATGCCGTCTCACAATTAGCTGAGACGGCTACTTTTTATCGAATCGATTGATAAGCCATTTTTCGAATAACGCTCTCATGCTGAGGATAATCAGCTAAAAGCTCCTCTTGTGTAAATAATTCAAAGTCCTCAAAATCAAAGCCTGGTGCCACCATACAGCCAACTAAACTAAATGTATCCGCTTCCTCTACAGATGAGCCAAAAATAGTATTTTTCGGCACAACTATTTGCGGTACTTCCCCTGCTTCAACATTTAAGCCCAATTTCCGTGCCTCATATGTACCATCTGGAAAAATCATGTGTACTGTCAGAGGGCTCCCTGCATGATAATACCAAAGCTCATCTGATTTCAAACGATGCAAATGCGAGATATCCTGCGAACGTAGTAAGAAATAAATACTAGTATAAATTGGTCGTTCCACTTCTCTAACCGCTATACCCTCAGAAGCTCGAAATGAAGATCTATAATATCCTCCCTCCGGATGCTCCACCAAATTTAATTTTTCTATAAAATATTGTGCTGAATACTTCATAACCTCACTCCTTTCATTCACCTTACCAAATTATAAAGGAAGATTGCTACCGCTAGCTATCCGTCACATTTACGTTTCTATCCTTTACTTTTGAGTTTCTATCCGTCACTTCTTCGGTTTCACACACGCAAAAAGGCACCTCTACATGGAGATGCCTTCTTCCTCTTATAAGCCGCCTAAATATGCTGCCTTTACTTGTTCACTTTCTTGTAGCTCTTTTGCTGTACCAGAAAGAACAATACGCCCTGTTTCCAATACGTATGCACGATTAGCTACTGACAGAGCCATATTGGCATTTTGCTCAACAAGCAATACCGTTGTACCCTCTTTATTGACCTGCTCAATAATATTAAAAATATTTTTTACCATAAGTGGCGCAAGCCCCATTGAAGGTTCATCCATTAATAACAGCTTGGGTTTAGCCATTAATGCACGCCCCATTGCAAGCATTTGTTGCTCACCGCCAGATAATGTCCCTGATTGCTGTTTACGACGCTCTAGTAAACGTGGGAATAACTCAAAGACATGGTCCATATCTTTTTTTATGCCTGCTTTATCATTACGAAGATAAGCCCCAAGCTCCAAGTTTTCTTCTACTGACATATTGGCAAAGACACGACGTCCCTCAGGAACATGCGAAATACCAGATTTCACAATTGACTGAGCTGCCTTCCCTGCGATAGAGAAGCCCTCATATTCAATAATGCCTCCCTTAGGTTTTAGTAAGCCAGACAATGTTTTTAATAATGTACTTTTACCAGCACCGTTCGCACCGATTAATGTAACAATCTCACCCTCGTTTACTTCTAAAGAGAGGTCCTTTAATGCTTGTATATTTCCGTAAAATACATCTATATTTTGTACTTTTAGCATTAGCTGATAACCTCCTCACCAAGGTAAGCTTCAATTACCTTTGGATTGTTGCGTATTTCTTCTGGTGTCCCATCAGCGATTAGTTGACCATGATCTAGTACGTAGATACGTTCGCAAATACCCATAACTAAGCTCATATCATGCTCAATAAGAAGAATAGTCAAGCCAAATTCTTTCCGAATAAATGCTATTAACTCCATTAAATCATGCGTTTCCTGTGGGTTCATCCCTGCTGCTGGCTCATCTAGTAATAACAGCTTAGGCTTTGCTGCAAGGGCACGAGCAATCTCTAATCGACGTTGCATTCCGTATGGTAAGTTTTTTGACAGTTCATCTTTATAAACATCTAGTCCAAAGATTTTTAAGAACTCAATGGATTGAAGCTCCATTTCTGCCTCACCTTTAAAGTGATTCGGCAAACGAAAAATGGAGGACCACATTGTATGCTTAGCAAGCGAATGATTTGCCACCTTTACATTATCTAGAACAGATAGCTCTTTAAATAAACGGATATTTTGGAATGTACGGCTAATGCCCTTTTGTGTGACTTGATATGGGGCAAGTCCATTTATCTTTATACCATCAAATGTAATGGTACCCTCAGTAGGAGTATAAACACCTGTAAGCATATTAAAGCTTGTCGTTTTCCCGGCACCATTTGGCCCTATAAGACCAACTAACTCTCCCTGATTCAGGTACATATTAACGCCCTGTACAGCCTTTAATCCACCGAATTGAATGCCCATGTTTTCAACATTGATAAGAAGGTTTCCAGTCATTATTTTGTACCTCCTTTTTTACCAAACTTAAATAGATCCGTAATTTCCTTTGTTCCCATCAAACCAGTTGGACGGTACAGCATAACAACAATTAATACTAAGCTGTAAATAATCATACGTGTCTCTGGGAAGTTTGCGAGGTACGCAGAAATCATAGTTAGGAAGATCGCAGCAATAACAGAGCCCGAGAGACTTCCTAATCCACCAAGTACAACATAGATTAAAATATCAAATGATTTTAAGAAACCGAAAGTTGTTGGCTGAATAATATAAAAATTATGTGCAAAAATAGCCCCTGCAAGTCCGGCGAAGAAAGAACCGATAGCGAAAGCTACTACTTTATAATAAGTAGTATTAATACCCATCGCATCTGCTGCAATTTCATCCTCACGAATAGAGATACATGCGCGACCATGACGAGAATTCGTAAAATTTGAGATTACTAGAATTGTTAGAAAAACACCTACGAATGCATACGTCCAATTGGATAAATATTTAACCTGCATCCCAGCTGCCCCGCCTACATAATCCGTATTTAAGAAAATAATACGAATAATTTCTGCAAAGCCAAGTGTAGCAATTGCTAAATAGTCACCCTTTAATCGTAACGTTGGAATACCTACAATTAATCCTGCAACTGCTGCAGCCAGTGCCCCTAAGAAGATTGCTAATGGGAACGGTAGCATAAGCTTTGTTGTAATAATAGCAGAGATATATGCCCCAACTGCTAAGAATCCCGCATGCCCTATCGAAAATTGACCCGTAATTCCAATAACAATATGCAAGCTGACCGCAAGCATAATGTTAATGCACATTGTTATCAGCATATTTTGATAGTAAATATCAAGTACACCTGAGGTAATAAGAATTTGTACAACTGCATAGATGACTAGCGCTAATACGGCATAGCCCCAGAAAACTTTAGACTTTTTCATAATACCGCTCACCTACACTTTCTCACGGGCATTTTTACCAAAGATACCCGATGGTCTGAAGATTAAAATTAAAATTAAAATAACGAATGCTGCCGCATCACGCCATAACGAGAAGCCGAGCGCACTCACTAATGACTCCACTACACCTAATAGCATGCCGCCAACCATAGCACCAGGAATAATTCCTATACCACCAAGAACGGCTGCGATGAACGCCTTAACTCCAGGAATAACCCCCATCAAAGGATCGATTTTCGTATAATACACACCAAAGATAACGCCAGCAGCTCCTGCTAATGCTGAACCAATAGCAAATGTTGCTGAAATGGTATTATCAACGTTAATTCCCATTAAACGAGCTGCATCCGCATCATGAGAAACGGCACGCATCGCCTTTCCGATTTTTGTTTTATGCACGATGAATTGTAAAAGAAACATCAGTACAACTGCGACAGATAAAATTAAAATGGATGTACTACTGATTTGAACGCCGAAAATATCAAATGATTTATTTTTAATGACATCAGGATATGCTGCTGGTTGCGCACCCCTGAAGAAAATCGTCGTATATTCGATTAATAGTGAAACACCAATTGCAGTAATTAATGCAGCAATACGTGTTGCATTTCGTAAACGCTTATATGCAATACGTTCAATGAGAACACCAAATATTGCACAGATTGCCATTGCCAATAATAGTGCTGGGAAAAAGCCAAGCTCCCATTTAGCAATTGCGTAAAAGCCAATAAATGCCCCAATCATGAAAACATCGCCGTGGGCAAAGTTAATCAGCTTAATAATCCCGTATACCATCGTATACCCTAACGCTATTAATGCGTAGATACTACCTAGTGAAATACCATTCACAAGCTGCTGTATCCATTCCATGAGCGTTCACTCCTTTTACTTTTTGAAAAATGCAAAAACGGGACGTACTCTACATGGTATTATTGAATGCAGAATAAATTGTGTCCCTCATCAAAAGTTTTTTCCAATTCCTTTTGCTAGAATCTATGTTTTTGCAAACTCTAGATATCTACTACACATAAAAAAGGAAGGCGTGTTTACCCGCCTCCCCCCTACAAACATTAAGGATTAACTTTAGAGTTGAACACTTGTTTACCGTCTTGGAATTCAAGAACTGTTGCTGTTTTAATTGGGTTATGTTGTTCGTCAACTGAGAAAGTACCTGTTACTAAAGAAAGATCTTCTGTTTTTGCTAATGCTTTTTTAATTGCTTCCCCATCTGTAGAGCCTGCACGCTCAATAGCATCTGCAATATAATAGATTGAGTCATAGCCAAGTGCATTGAATGCATCAGGTGCTTTATCCTTGTTCGCAGCTTTAAATGCTTTTACGAAGTCTTGAATTTTTTTATCTGGGTCTTCCGCAGAGTAGTGGTTTGTAATATACGTATTATTAAGCGCTTTCTTACCAGCTAGCTCTACTAATGTTGGCGAATCCCAGCCATCAGCGCCCATCAATGGAACATCTATACCCATTTCACGCGCTTGTTTAACAATTAAACCAACTTCTTCATAGTATCCAGGGATAAAGATGAAGTCAGGTTTCGCTCCTTTAATATTCGTTAACTGTGTACGGAAATCAGCGTCTTTAGCTACATATGCTTCTTCTTTTACGACTTTACCACCATTTTTAGTAATTGTTTCTTTAAATGATTTTGCTAGACCTTTAGCATAGTCAGATGCATTGTCAGCAAAAATAGCTACATTTTTCGCTTGTAATTCATTAGTGGCAAAGTTTGCTGCTACAATCCCTTGGAATGGATCAATAAAGCAAGTACGGAATGCATATTCATTAACGCTGCCATCTTCATTTACTGTAATATTCGGAGCTGTCCCTGATCCAGTAACAATTGGAACTTTCTTGTCGTTGGCAATTTGCACTGTTGCAACTGTATTACCAGAAGTTGCAGGAGCTAGCATCGCTACTACTTTATCCTGTGTTATTAGTTTAATGGCTGCTGCAGTTGCCTCTGAGTTTTCGGATTTGTTATCTACTTTAATCAGCTCAATTTTTTTACCATCGATACCGCCTTTGTCATTAATCTCTTTTACAGCAAGCTCTGCGCCCACTCCAATCGAAGATCCATAAGATGCAACATTACCTGAAAGCTCTAGGTTTGCACCGATTTTTATTGTTTCGCCGTCAGATGAACCACCACCTGATGAGCCACCTGATGATGAGCTTCCTCCTGAACTTGAACTATCTCCAGCACCACAACCAGCTAGTACACCAGCAAGTAATGAAGAAGCAACCAAAAGTGAACCGAACTTTTTAAGCTTTTTGTTCTCTTTCATAATTATATTCCCCCTGAAATTTTCTCAAATATTAGATATTTCTGATAATTATAAACAATTAAATGCAATTCCTCAATAGCGAAAATAATTATTTATAACTATCTAAAACTGAATTAAATATTATTCATTTAAGCCTTTTACATTGTAAAACATTCTTTATATTTAGTCTAGAGTGATTTTTCAGTATAATTAGTTATTTAAGAATAATCTATCAATTTTCAGTTTATATTTGTGTAAAGCTGTTATTTTCAATTGCTTTTTTATAAAAATATCTCTTATTTGAAGTCCTTTTTTCGAAAATTGAATGATTAAGTTCAATAGGGCCAGCCTTTAATTATATTTTTACTTTGGAAATTCTTACCTCGAATTATCATTTTGAAAGGACCCTATATTTATTTCCGGGAAAATAAAGAATGGAATGAGGACTACCAAATTATTACACTCAGTTGAATGAGCACAAAAAAACCTAGAGTAGGTGCTCTAAGCTTTTTTTAACGCAAACACACAGAGGCGCTCGTTAATATTTTTTTCATTTTCTAAATGGATCTCATGGATTATTTCAAATGGTGTTCCATGAAGTAAAAACTGCAAATAATCATATGGTGGATAGTAAAGAATAATATGAATTTCACGCATGTATTGCTCATAAGACTTCCAAATATTATGAATAACTGTACGGAAAATATGAATAGAGAATGGATTGAAAAAAAAGAAAACTGTGTCACATGGTTGAACCATATATTCTTCCGCTATTGCATGAATAAAGGAGATGGGTATTGGAGCATTATTTTTTTGAAGATAGCTCCTTTTATTACTCTCAGCCTCTGCATAAAAGCCTGCATCCATTTCTATTCCAATTGTCTGGATGTGAAATTTATGATGCACATAAATAGGAACTCTTCCTTTGCCACATCCCATATCAATAAACACTGGATTATCAGGCATTTTATAGGCTAAAAACAATTGTTCTAAGCCTGTATATGGTGTTGGCTCGTAGCGATGATAATGCGCAAGTTTAGGAAAACCATACTGTTCACCAACTGTATTAATATGCAAATATTTATCAAATTGATGTTCTTTCATACTAGTTGACTCCTCAAAAAAGAATGCTTAATTTTAGCACGATAAAAGGCAAAACCATACCCAAAAGTTTTGGATATGGTTATTTTTTAACGACCTCTTCTCTTAAATTTAAGAACACCAAAAAGGGCAACTATTAACAGGGCAAAACAAACGATTATTGTAATTACTGTATTTTTATCAATGACTGTTGCTTGATTTAGCTGTTCATTATTTTGGCCAGGCATTCCCATCGGACCACCATTTCGATCAGGTCGTTGCATTGGATCATCACCAGCAGGACGCTCCCCTTGATCATTGCCATCTTGATTGAAAGGAGGAAGCTGTGAAGGGTCAAAATTCTCAGGCATAGGGTTGCCGTTCATATCACCATTAGCATTAGGGTTAGACATCCCCATATTACCTATTGATGTTGACGCTTCTACAACAAGCTCGCCAGACAATTGCTTTAAAATAGATGCTGATCGTTGCTTAGCAAATTCAGGGAGACTATTTTCCCCTTCTACGGCCTCTAAAAACTGCTCAGTTGTAGAGAATTTCGTAGGGTCTGCTTCCACATAAGTTGTTATGAGTACTGCTAGATTTTTCGTTATGTTCTGTATATACTCTTCTGTTAAGTAATTAGTAGCTAGTTCCTGTAAATAACCTTCATATTGCGCACGATATTTCTCATTGGAAAGCAAGGCGTTTAATAATGGTCTTTCTTCTAATGTTGTACCAGATACAGGTGTTGTCACACTAAAATTAATCGCACTATCTTGTATTAGATTTCCAGACATGCCTGCAGCCATATCTATCCCATTCTGATTTCGATCAACGTTTGGTTGTTGTTCAGAGCGTTCGTTATTCTTAAAATCATCTGTTTCATTGAATTGCCCAGCTTTCAAATCCTTATTGTTCTGGAAATCACTATTGCCCCCCATTCTACCGCCTCCAGCACTGAAGCCTCCAAAGGACATATTGTAATCCCAAGGTATGATAGAAAACACACCATCCTCTTCATACAAATAGTAGTTGTGCTTCATATTCCCCTGATAACTATCCAGATTTACAAGTGCGGTGTTTACAGCAAAGTAACGTAGCATTTCATCGACATCAATATACTTTTCAATGTCACCACCATTATTGATGGCATCCAGCATCTCTATAAATTTGGATTGATCGATATTACTTTTGTTTGTTTTTAACCCAATCCCTGTATAGTCAGCAATATCACCACTAATATATTTCAAATCATTGCCTGTCCCATCTGGCTTAAACAAGAAGCCGTTATTAGAGCCATAGTTATTTGCTAGGAAGGTTTCATCTACCGCTTCAACACCTAAAAATAAACCACGTTCTTCTCCATTCACTGTGACATACATATAAGAATGTGCGGGTGTAGGTAATCCCATTTGCTCCATCAGTTCATAAGAGATATATTCTCGCATTAAAGTTGAATCAATATAATTATTATTTAAATTTAATTTTTTCAAACCATATAGACTCTGTGTATCATCATAGTAGTCAAAATCAATTTTTAAGCTATAGCGATCCGAATCACTGTTAACAACTGAACGCAGTGATAGATTCCCTTTTGTACGAATCGCTACATTTTCTATTTTCTTACCATTAACCGTAATATCCGCCTTCTTTAACTCCTCTGCCGCAGCATTTTCTAGCATATCTGCCCAGTCTTCCTCAGCAATTTCAATGTCTACTGTTGTCACTTTGTTGTTATTAAACACAATATTCCCATAAGAAAACTCGGTATTTTTAGTTTCAATACCTACATTTGGAAGCACAGCATATATGACAACAAAGAGGAGAAGTAGAATTGCCATACAAAGATAGACAACTCTTGCTTTAATCATGATTTTCACCTCTCTTCATAGGTTTCTAAAATTCTTACTAAGCTGTGAAATTACCATCATAACTAAGCATCACGGCTGATTTTACTCCTGGTACCTTTGTCAGATGATCCATTAGCTTGGCATCGTTTTGTTTCACTCGAATCTCATAGGTTGTTTCAATTTCATCATGCTGTATAATGGATTTTGATTTTAGAGCGAATTTTTTAGATTGTGCAGCGATAATTCTTTCTACTTCATCACAAGCTAGTTCTTCTTCAAACTTCACAATTAATAAATAAGGATTTTCCACAGTTATTTTATTCACAAACACAAGTAATACAAGACCAATTAACACTGAGCCAATAATAACAAGTGGTATAAATCCTGCCCCACATAGAATCCCAGAGACGATCGCCCAGAAAATATAGACTAAATCCATAGGGTCTTTGATGGGTGTTCGGAAACGCACGATTGATAACGCACCAACCATACCTAATGATAACAGCACGTTTGAACTGATCCCCATAATAACGAGCGCAGTGGCCATTGTCATAATTAGCAGTGAAATATTAAAAGAATGGGAGTAAATTACACCATTAAAGGTCTTCTTATATACGGCGTAAATAAAAAATCCAACAAAGAAGGCCACTACTAAGCCAATAACTGAATCTATTAATGAAAACGATGTTGTTTTTTCTAAAAAGTTAGATTTAAAAATATCACTAAACTTGATTGTATCCATTGTTCATTTCTCCTTTATATTAGCCATACATTCGACTAAGTTGATATTTTGAATAGGCTTCCACACGTGTATCTACTGATTGCAGTAAATACTTAATCATATCTGGTAAGTAGTCATCATATTTCACCTCTAAAATAACTAGGTTTGGTTCAAGTACATCCACCATTGGTAATTTGGTATTAAACATATCTGTATTACGGAGGCTTGATTGTACCTTACTATCAAAGGTGATTCTAACGTTTCCATGAGCATATATATAAGCCTCTCTCTCATAATCGACGACCGTAACTGGTTTCAGCTGGTTATACTTCATTTCCTGATATAAATCCCGAATTAATGGGCGTTGATCTTCTTCCATCCAAGATGTTTCCCCGCTACGCATTTTTTCATATTCTTTTTGGGAGATGGCACACTTTGATTTATAGGTAAGATTATTACGCTTACTTTTCCTTTCCAAATTAATAATGGCTGAGGATTTATCATAAACTCGTACTCGGTATTTATCACGGTTGATATACCCCTCTTTTTTCTCATTAAGAACCTTATTAGCAAAATTATCGAAGTAAGTGCTACGAATTAAATATTTACCATCCATCCCTGCATGCTTGTCTAACTGCATCACATGCCGTAACTTGGATTTTAATAAGGCATAGTCGGGATAAGAAATTGCTTGTTTGATTTCCCTGCGACCGTTAGGATTAAACGAAGTTATAGTAGACATATAGGCCACTCCTTATTTTCTCTCGATTTTGTATTCCTCTTGTTTTTCATCTAGCCAAGATGTATATTCTTCATTTATCCGCTCTTCAAGAATTGTGGCATAAACATCCTCTTTTGCAGGTACCTTATCGGTTACTTTAATGATGTGATAGCCTTCAGATGTTTGAACGATATCACTAATACTATTTTTCTCAAGACCGAATGCCGCTTTCTCAAATGCCTCGTCCATTTGACCTCGACTAATGGTACCGATGTCACCACCATTTTCACTTGTAGCTGAATCTATTGAATATGCCTTTGCTAGCTCGGAAAAATCCTCACCAGCTTTTAGCTTTTTCAGTACATCCTTTGCCGTAGTCTCATCCTCCAATAAAATTTGACTGGCTACAACCTCTTCTTGCTGTCTATAGCTCTCCTTATTGTTATCAAAATATTGAGCTACTTCCTCATCTGTAATATCTATGCCTGTAGCAATAACATTTTTAGTAAGCTGATACATGCGAATATTTTCTCTTACACTTTCCTCTGTTAGCCCATTAGCTTCCAAAGCTTTCTGTAAGGCTTCTTCACCACCATATGACTCCATTATTTCTTCATACTCTGATTGAATACTGTCCTCAGATACAGTGAGGCCTAGCTTCTTTGCTTCAAGCTCAACCATTTTGTTTGTGATTAATGTTTCAAGTACTTCAGTACCGTATTGTTCATGCAACGCATCATCTAATTCTGTTTGTAGAATCTTCTCTCCATCAACCTTCGCTACGTAATCACTGCCCCCAGTACAGCCGGCTAGTAGCATGACGAATCCAGCAGGTAAGATTAGCGTTCGGAAAAGCCTATTTTTCATAGCATGATCCCGCCCTTTCTCTTGGCTTCTCGTTTACAAAACCTACTATAAAGGTCTAATGTGTCAGTCAGATGTCAGCTTTACATTTCCTTCAAAAAATCTTTACAAAAGAAAAAGCTACCACGCCTTTTATAGCGTAGTAGCCTTTTTCAATGATAGGTCAAAGCATGTTCCTGAGGAATTGCTTTCTATTAGTCGCAAATCGCCGCCAATTGACTGGGCCATCATTTTACTAAGCGATAAACCTAGACCTAGTCCGCGAATTGTGTATTTTTTATTTTCTCCTCTAAAGAAGCGTTCAAAAATAAATGCCTGCTCCTCTTGAGGAATACCATGCCCAGTGTCTCGCACATTAATAGAAATCGTATCATTCTTCTCCAACAATCTAATCGTTACGGCTCCCTCCTGCATGGCCTGTCTTGCATTCGTTAATAAATTCGTGACAATTTGCTGCACTCGGACAGCATCAGCCTGTACATAGACGATTTGTGCAAGCAATTGTACATGAATTTTTACTGCTTCCTCTTCCTGCATTACCTCCCACTGGGTAATTGCATCACGTATAAGTTGATTAACATTAACTGTCTCTAGTCTTACAGGAATGGCATCGACGGCAAACTGATTGAAGGCTAATAAATCGCCAACCATAGTCTTCATTTTCGTCGTTTCAACTAGCGCCATTTGTATAAATTCGTTAGCATCCTGATCTGTAACGATTCCATCCCTCACCGCTTGTAAAAGTCCACTAATTGATGTGACAGGCGTTTTAAGCTCATGTGTAACACCTGCTAATAGCTCTGTTCTTGTTTTTTCCAATTGCTCTAATCGATTAGCCATTTCCTTAAAGGACGTAACAAGCTCATAAATTTCCTCTTCCTTAATATTTTCAGGTAGATTGACTATATAGTTACCCTCTTGCACTTGCTTCGCGGCTTCGGCTACTTGTTTGATTGGATGTGCCAAACGCCTTGACAACAAATAAATAGCTCCCCATCCTAATATGGCAAGAGCTCCTATCAGTAACGCTAATTGACCATATGCTTGATTAACCTTCGTTAAGTTTTCCTTTTTCTCAAGCACAAGCACCCAGCCAATTATCTTCTGATTATTTTCGATTTTTCGTTTTACAACATATTTAACTGACTCTTGTCCCTTATTCATGTCGATTATTTTTTTTGTATCTTCTTCGCCATCAAGTAAATTGGCCACATTTTTTGCACTACCTGGGGGAATTGGTCGATTACTTGTTAAGACATTGCCTTCTGTGTCAGCAACATATAAAATAGGATCAATTTCTCTCATGCTAAATCGTTCTCGGTTGCCAATAAAACCTGGAATTCCACCTATAGGTCCATTATTGGACCCTGTAGTATCTGTAAGACGAAATACTGTTTCATCAGCTAAAAACTTCATCATTTCCAATCGGTTTTCAAATGTTGTATGACGAATCCATACTGCGGATATAAAAGAGATAATAGCTAGTCCTACAAAGAGCGTCAATAAATAGCGACTTGTCCAGTAGTTGAGTAAAGATATGCGTTTACCTTTTTGGAACACTTAGCTGATACCCCAATCCACGTAATGTCTTTATTTCTCCATCTGCCTCATCCCAATCTGTCAATGCCTTTCGCAGTCGCTTCACCGCTAAATCAACTGCTCGATCGCTACCATCATACTCCCAGCCCCAAACTTGCTCAATTAACTGATCGCGTGTAAATGTTTGATTGGGATGCTCAGCCAAAAATAATAGCACCGATAAGTCTCTAGGCGTTAAAATGATCTCCTCTCCATTCAGTAGTACTCGATGTGCCTTCATATCTATTTCAAGCTCGCCAAATTTCTTTTTTTCTGCTGTCTGATTTCCTTCGGCACGTCTTAGAACAGCCTTTACCCTTGCCACTACCTCATCTGCTATAAATGGTTTAGCAATATAATCATCTGCACCCTGATCAAAGCCCTCTAAACGGTAATTTACATCTCCTAATGCTGTTAACATAATGATGGGACAAGAGCTAATACCTCTTACTTCCTCTAAAATTCTCCAACCATTTTTCTCTGGCAACATAATATCTAGCAGCACTAAATCTGGTTGACACTCTTGAAACACAGTCAGTGCCTGCCCGCCATTAAAACATTGCATCACATCATAGCCAACCTTTTTTAAATAAGCTTTCAACACCTGACTTATGGCATATTCGTCTTCTACAATTAATATTTTTGCCATGTCCTTCACCTCGTCCCTAGCTTGTTCGTGTTATCATTATATCATCGGAATATGTCAGCTAAGTGTCTGGAATCCAATCAGATAAATCCGTTTAAACAAGATTTATACTGACAATAAACTTTACATATTTGAAAATGTCCTTTAACCTTTTATAGTATAAACATTGCTATTCTATTGACAATGTCTTCCTACGACAATTATCATTGATTGCGAATGATAATCATTGATAATTTCATTCAAGTTAATAAATTATCTTTATTTAGAAAATGATTAGGGGGGTAGAAAACATGATTATTGTAACAAATCGTATTCAGGTCAAACCCGGCTTTGCTGCAAAAATGGCACCGAATTTTACAAAGCCAGGACCGCTACAGCAGTTTGAAGGTTTTCATAAAGTAGAGGTGTTAGTGTCAACTGATGACCCAACTTATGACGAAATGAGTGTCAACATGTACTGGGAATCAAAGGAACATTTCCAAGCTTGGCGAGATAGCGATGCATTCGCAGCTGCACATCATCGTCCAGAGCCGGGCTCAGAGGGAGCAAAACCTGAAAATAGTCCAATGATAGGCAGCAAAATCGTTATAGCAGAATTAGCGTCTTCAATCGAAGCAACTCGCTAATTTATCATTAAATTATCTTCTGATTCTATCTAAAAAAATCCTGCATATTCGAAAATATGCAGGATTTTTTTGCTTAATTATTTTATGAAAATAACTAAAAGATACCCTACAATGGATAGGCAAATTGACCCGATAAGTCCTGCAATAAAGGCTTTTACACCTAATTGCTTAAAGGTTTTTATGTCTACGTTTAATCCCAATCCAGCCATGGCCATACCAATTAAAATATAGGCAATATTGACAAATGCCTGAGCTACATTAGGGGGAACTATTCCTAGTGAATTAATTGCACTCATTGCTAAAAAGCCAAGAATAAACCACGGGATAATTGACAGCGAAAATGGCTCTTTTTCCTGCCCTCTCTCCATTTTTCGATAAAAAATACCAATAATGATTGCTACTGGCACGAGTAAAGCCACACGGGTTAGTTTAACAATAACCGCCATATCGATAGCTTCATTGCCACCAGCTGATGCTGCTGCAATCACATGGGCAATTTCATGTAAGGTACCTCCTGCAAAAACACCATATTCCGTTGGTGCTAACCCAAATAATGAATAGAACAATGTATAGATTAACGTGAATAACGTGCCAAGTAATGCGACAATCGCTGCACCCACTGCTGTTTCTTTTTCATTTGCTTTAACTTGAGGAGCAATAGCAACGACAGCGGCTGCTCCACAAATCGCTGTCCCACAAGCTGTTAAAATACCAAGCTTTCGTTCAACATGAAACATCTTTGTTAAACCATAGACAACCACTAAGGCGAATACTAAATCTAATAATGCAATCAGAAAAACACTCACTCCAGCATGATAAATATCCGCTAAATTCAAACGCATTCCCAATAAAATAATCCCAAATCTTAATAGCTTTTTACTTGAAAATGATATACCGACCTGCCATGAATCCTGTACCTTAAAAGCTGCTCTCCAAGCCATTCCTAATAGAATAGCAATGACAAGTTGACCCAATATTGAGAAGAACGGAAATGTTGAAATATATTTTGCCGATAGAGCAATAAGGAGTGTTAACAATATCCCCTTGATAAATGCTGGAGCAAGGAAGCTTTTTAATCGATTCTGTCCATTTGCCATGATGTTCACTTCTTTCATCCTTTATGATTATACTTTATAAAAAAGTTAGTCATCAGTAAAATATATATATATAATTGTAATTATTAATATTTTTAATAGCAGGAGTGATGGCATGCAATATGATGCTTTAAAAACATTTATCACACTAGTCGAGGTTAATAATTTTACAAAAGCCTCCGAAATACTCCATATTTCACAGCCGAGTGTAAGTTTACACATTAAAAACTTAGAACAAGAACTGCAAACTACTTTATTTATTCGTTCACCAAAGTCTGTGCAAATTACACCTACTGGAGAGATTTTATATAATCGAGCAAAACAAATAATGGCCATTGCAGAGCAAGCAAAGGAAGAAATTTTAGCCTATCATCATGAAATTCAAGGTACACTTATTATTGGCGCAAGCTTTACAATCGGTGAATATATACTGCCCCCCATCATTGCGAGCCTGCAAAAGCAATTTCCTCAGCTTGAGCTTCAAATTATTATTGGTAATACGAAAGAAATCATTCAGTATACAAAGTTATTACAGGTTGATATTGGTCTTATTGAAGGGCAGGCACATGACCATGAACTTATTATTAAACCATTCATGCAAGATGAATTATTTATTGTTAGCGCCAGTAATCATCCTCTTACAAAGGAACCTGCTATTACTGTCGAGAACCTTCAGCAGCAGAACTGGGTTGCTAGGGAAGATGGCTCAGGTACACGCTACTATTTAGACCATTTATTTAGAGCAAATGGGCTTCAGGTAGGCTCACTTGTTACAGTTAGCAGTAATCAGGGTGTCAAGGAGAGCGTTATTCAAGGACTTGGACTTTCATTGCTATCTGCAAGTGTTATTGAACGAGAATTAAAGAGTGGAGATATCAAAGTTTTACATTTAGAAGAGCAGCATTTTATGCGAACATTTTCATATCTATACTCTCCCACGATGAAAAATAAGCGTAATGCTGACACACTTATTGAAGCTCTACTCAAAAAAGCTTAGCGTACTATTACTAGTCGCTAAGCTTACTTAATATTTCTCGGATTTAGACGTTTACGCTCCTGCTTTTGCTCAATAATATCTACAAATTTTGCTGCCGCCCGTGAAAGTGGGACACTCTTTAAATAACACATGCCTATACTACGGGCTGGTATTTGCTCAGTTAATGTTAACTCATATAAAAGTCCTCGTTGCAAATAATCCTTAGAAAATTCTTTCGTTACACAAGCAATGCCTAAATTACTACGTGCGAATTCCAGCACAAGATCATGCGACCCTAGCTCAAACTCAGGTTCGATATGTATTCCTCTCGCAAATAAATAATCTTCTACATATTTTCTGGAATTTGATTTTTGCTCTAAAAAAACAAGGGGAAATTTTAAAAGATCCTCAAAGCTTAATTTTTTTGACGTTAATGTTCGGTATTTTTCACCACATACAAAAACATCTTGAACCTCAGTACATACGGTTAACTGTAATGTCGCATCTTCTATCGGAAAATTACAAAGTCCTATATCCACCTCACCAGACTTAATAAAATTACAAATCTCCGATGTCGTCCCATTTAACATTTGCAATTTTATGTTCGGATACATGGTATGAAATGCCTCTAGATATGGCATTAAAAAAAAGCGGGAAATCGTATCTCCTACACCAATTTTTAATTGACCAGTTGTTAAATTTTTAAATTCCAGTAGCTTTTCCTCACCAGCATCTAAAAGACCTAACGCCGAATTCGTATACTCGTATAAAAGACTACCCTCAGTTGTTAGCGTTACCCCCTTAGGTGTGCGATTAAAGAGACGAGTACCAAGTTCCTTTTCTAATTGCATCATGGCTTGGCTAACAGCTGGCTGTGTCATATATAAATCCCTAGCAGCCCTTGAAAAGCTATTATTTTTAGCAACAACACTAAAAACACGATATAAATCTAACTTCCCTATCATATAAGCACTCCTTATAGCTATTATACGAACTATTAATTTTACTTATATCATTAAAGGAGCGTATAGTAAAATTATATTGATTTTTATTCACATAAAACAGTTACCTGTTAATGAGGAGAGATTATTTTGGAACGTGTAGTTGGTACAGTTGTAAGAGGTCTTCGTGGTCCAATTATTAACGAAGGCGATAATATTGAACAAATCGTTGTTGATACGGTATTAAATGCCGCACAGATTGAAGGCTATTCAATTGAAGATCGAGACATTGTCACAGTAACAGAATCTGTCGTAGCACGTGCACAAGGTAACTATGCATCAATCGACGACATCGCAGCTGACGTAGCTGCCAAATTTGGTGATGATACTGTTGGTGTTATTTTCCCTATTCTTAGCCGTAACCGTTTCGCAAACTGCTTACGTGGTATTGCTAAAGGCGTTAAAAAAGTCGTTCTTATGTTAAGTTATCCATCTGATGAGGTTGGTAATCACCTAGTTGATATCGACGAGCTAGATGTAAAAGGAATTAACCCTTGGACAGATACATTAAATGAAGTTGAATTCCGTGAGCATTTCGGCTATAAAAAACACACATTTACAGGTGTAGATTATATTGAATATTATAAGGAATTAATCGAAACTGAAGGCGCTTCTTGTGAGGTTATCTTTTCAAATAATCCAAAAACAATTTTGGACTATACGAAGAGTGTTTTAACTTGTGATATTCATACACGCCTACGCACAAAACGTATTCTAACAGCAAATGGGGCTGAAAAAGTATACAGCCTTGATAATATCTTATCAGCATCTATGAACGGTTCAGGCTTCAATGAGGAATACGGTTTACTTGGCTCAAACAAAGCAACTGAAGATAGTGTGAAATTATTCCCGCATACTTGCCAGCCAATTGTTGACGGTATCCAAGCAAAAATCAAAGAGGCTACTGGTAAAACAGTTGAAGTCATGATTTATGGTGATGGTGCATTCAAAGATCCTGTGGGTAAAATTTGGGAATTAGCTGACCCTGTTGTTTCACCAGCCTATACTGCTGGATTAGATGGAACACCAAATGAAGTTAAACTAAAATACCTAGCAGATAATGATTTTGCTGATCTTCGTGGTGATGAATTAAAAGCAGCGATTTCTGACTATATCCAAAATAAAGATGAAGATTTAACTGGTCAAATGGCAGCTCAAGGAACAACACCTCGTCGCTTAACAGACCTAATTGGTTCTCTATCTGACCTAACTTCTGGTTCAGGTGATAAAGGAACACCAATGATTTATATTCAAGGCTATTTCGATAATTACACTAAATAATACAAAAATGAACTCTCGTTTGCTAAAGAGAGTTCATTTTTCATAGTGTTGAAAAATTAAATAGTCAAGGGACTCTTTGTGAATATTTAGTCAAAATGAAGGTGATTTCCGTTCCAGGCTACTCGCTTTCCT
>NZ_JBNNMG010000071.1:0-28568 GCF_050272555.1 Lysinibacillus sp. NPDC047702
TCGGAACGGAGATCAACCCCTCGTTTTGAAAAAGGGCTATACTATTTAATTTGTCACCTTGATGTCATTGACATAATAGTATTTCAACAACATGTCCTGTAAAATACAGGCGGCAACTTCAACTAGGGTAGCTGTTATAATCTGTGCAAGCAACAGTAAATAATTTAATTTCTATTAGTTTTTATGTCATAGTCATTTTTTTTAGATTCTTTTTTTAAAAAATTTTGTAACTAATAAACAACTATTGGACCATAAGGACCTTCAATAATTTCTATTTTTGTTTTAAAAATATCTGTCAAAATTTTCGAGTCCATAACCTCTTCAACTGTTTCAAAATCTGCAATTTGTCCATCTTTAATAGCACAATAAACTTATACTCGTAGTTGAATGCGATTAAATAATGCCAACCCAAGAATTTGTAAAAGAATATGATTAATTAAAAAAACTATATTCTTCTCTAGCTGATTTAAGTTATGTTTTAGTTATATTCTATCTTCAATCTTTCGGAATCGTCCACGTTTGTTGCAGAACAAATATTGAATATTGCAGAGGTTTTGATCTTCTTTTAAATTTATTGTGCTGTATAAATAGTCCATTCTTTCGCTTGTTGTTGCACGTAGTACATTTCCGCATAGCGATCATTTTTCTGAAGTAATGTTTCGTGTGTACCCTGTTCGATAATTTTGCCATCCTGCATAAATAAAATTTGGTCAGCATGCTGGATTGTATCTAACTTGTGTGCAATTACAATCACTGTTTTCCCTTTTATAAGTTCATTCACAGACTGCTTAATAGCAAGTTCATTATCCGGGTCCAGAGATGCTGTAGCTTCATCCAATAGAATAATTGGAGCATCTTTTAAAAATGCTCGCGCTAATGATATACGTTGTTTTTCTCCACCAGATAAAGTCGAACCACCTTCTCCTACCATCGTGTTGAATCCCTCTTCTAATTTCTCAATAAAAGTATAACAATTTGCTAAGCGACAAGCTTTTTCTACTTCTTTCATCGTTGCATCTGGCTTTGCCATAGTGATATTTTCATAAATAGTTGCATTTAAAATAAAAGGTCTTTGAAACATAATGCTCATTTGCTGTAATAAAGCATCAGGCTTGTAATCTTTAATAGCCTTTCCATCAATTAGAACTTCCCCCTGCTGGTTATCAAAAAAACGAGCAAGTATATGAAGTACCGTACTTTTACCAGAGCCTGAGGGGCCAATTAGAGCTGTTAATGTATTAGGCTGTAACGTAAACGATACATTTTGTAAGACTGGTTGCTTCGCTTCATATTCAAACGACACATTTTTAAATTCGATTAAAGGTTTTTCAAAATCTGTTTGCGTTTTATGATAACTTTGTGTCTGCATCGTATACAATGAGTCAATATGATTTATTGTTACCATAAGTACGCTATATTCCGTATAAAGAATACTAAATGGGCGATACATTGCTGAAACACTAAGAGAAATTAAACAAAACACAATTAAAGTAGCTGGCTCAATCTCCCCACTTAATAATAAATAGGAGCCCACAATAAAAATTGCTGGTGCTATAAAATCAATCATTATAAAAAACAGAAAATTAAAAGGAACTAATTTTACTTCTAAATTTACACTTTCATCTCGATAATGTTTAAAGGCATTATTTAGTCTTCGAAAAGCTGTGCCCGTCTGATTATAGGCACGAAATACACGTATGCCATCGATATATTCCATCACACGAGACAGCACCTCACTTACTGCTTTCTTTTTACGTTCACCACCATCTTTGCCTAACCTTCCTAATAATAGCAGCAACGGGAGAGTCAGTAACACGATGATAAGTTGGATAAAAGCGAGCTTTAAATTAATAAGAAATGAAGCGATAATAATATAGGCTGTAACGACCATCACCTTCATTAGGTCACCTAACAGATGAGTAATTACCCGCTCTACTTGCGTCATACTGACTGTACAAGTATTAATTAATGTCCCTATGCTTTCCTTTGAAAAGAATCCTAAAGGCAATGTTTGTAGATGTCTTGATAGTTGAAGGCGCGCTTCTCTAATAAGTTGAGCTCCTCTTATTTGGAACAAATATTGTGAAAAACCAACCATTATAAAGCGTAAAATATAGCCGCTCAGTAAAATAACTATTGCAACTGACAGTGACTTGGTCGTAAGGCTTTTGTTCACAATATTTAATACAACATAGTAAACTGTACCATATACACTAGCCGTACCAATCGTATCAATAAAGCTTAGTACCAGTGGTAAGTATAAGTGTGATAATTGTCCATTAAATAAACGTTGTAATTTTTGATACATCTATCATCCCTCCTGTACTCTGTTATAAGCGTCGCAAAGTCGAGCGTATAACCCTTGTTGTGCCTGTAATTGTTGGTGCGTACCTTGTTCTACAATACGCCCCTCTTCAAATACATAAATACGTGTAGCACCCTCAATCGTATGAAGGCGATGTGCAATGGTAATGACCATTTTATTTTTCAATAGATGACTGAGAGCGCGCTGAATTTTTCGTTCATTTTCGGCGTCTGCATGTGATGTTGCTTCATCTAAAATAACAATAGGAGCATCTTTCAGTAAAGCGCGTGCAATTGCAAAGCGTTGTTTCTGCCCGCCGCTCACCTTGACACCAGCTTCTCCTAATTTTGTGTTGTAACCATGGGGTAAGCTTAGAATAAAGTCATGAATCTCCGCAGCTCGACATGCTTTCCTTACTTCCTCCATCGTATATTTGCCACCCATCGTAACATTGTGATACATCGTATCGTCTATTAAAAACGTATCTTGGAAAACGAATGCAATATGCTCCATTAAATTTTGAGTATTCATTTCTTGCAACGGAATATCATTTAAAGTAACTACACCTTCATCTACATTATAGAAATGTGCTGCTAACTCTGCGGCAGTGGTCTTCCCTGCACCCGATGGTCCGACAAAGGCAATCATCTCACCACGTTGGATCTCAAATGAAATATTATTTAAGACATATTGTTGATCATATTTGAATGATACACTGTCAAATGTCAATTTCTGTACTTCGTCCCGCATTAACGATTGTCCACCACTAATTTGCGCGGGCTCTTGCCACACCTCTTTTAGACGACCCAGCCCTTCAAACATCATGGTTAACCCACGAGATAGCTCAATTAACTGTTTTAATGAGACTAAAAATGGGATGCTTAAAACTAAAAATAACAAATAAGCACTTGGGGGAATATTTCCTTGTAGCATCATAATGCCACCTATTGGAATGATAAATAGTGGAGCTGAGTCAGTTAGAATAACGAAAATTGAATAAGAAACGGATTGATCACGTGTCATTTTCACCCATGTTTTTTCATAGTCAAAAATTGCATTACGAAGCTTGCTGAATGACGCACCTGTCATATTAAATGCCTTAAATACAGCCATCCCTCTAACATATTCGACAAAAGCGCTATTCATTTCGGTCAAGCTGTTGTGGTAATTTTTCATATTCTGATGGGCGTTACGAAACATGTACATTTGAGTAGCATAGCTTAACACTAAAGGAATTAATAAAAATAAAGCTAGTTTTATATTTACAGTCAACAAATAAACAAAAATTACGATAGGTGCGATAAAACTTGCTGCAATGCCAGGTAACTGATGTGCTAACGTATTTTCCACTTTCTCAATATCTTCATTAATACTTTTTTTTAAATCACCCGATGTTTTTTTAGAGAAATAGCCTAGTGGAAGCCTTCCTATATGGGAGGTTGTTTTGGCTCGGAGATTATACAAAATATTGTATGCTGCAATATGAGAGTAGACACCAGATAAACCTAAGAATAAAAATCGTAGTAAAATTAAACCTGCCGTTAAAAAGGCGAGAAAAATGATTAATTGTTGATCCGGTACTATTTTTAATAATTCTTCTATTATAAAGTAGGCAATTAAGTATGGTGCGTACATCAACACCGTACTTAAAGCACTAAATAGTGAGGCGATAAATAGTTTGCCTCGCTCTCCCTTAGTTTGCTGCCATAGAAATTGACTATTTCTCTGTTCTTTCAATACTGTCCTCTCCTTTACACTTTTCTCCTTTATAACGAATAAACGTCAATGTCACTACTCTAAAAGGCATGAAATCAATCCAAAAAAAAGAACGATATGATTCTTCTGAAGAATCATATCGCCATGTTGTTGAAATACTATTATGTCAATGACATCAAGGTGACAAATCAAAAAGTATAGCCCTTTTTCAAAACGAGGGGTTGATCTCCGTTCCGACTGAGTGCTTTGTTGCTGTCGCTTCGCTTTCGCACAGAGCAAAGAGCTTCCTGGGGGCGTCCGATGAGCCGCTTGGGGCAACAGGAGGTTGGTTACGAAGGCGTTGTCACAGGACGTGACGGTTTTAGCCTTTGTTCCCCTAATTTGCTCGCTACAGAGTCTCATCTGTGACGCTGAATCCCCGAGGAGTCACTCAGTCTACACTCCAATCAACCACTGCTCATAGTATATTTTCTCTGGTATTCCAAACAAATTTAAAGTAATAAATTGAAGTCTTAGCCATCACTTTATTATGCAAAAATGGAGCTTTGATAACATTTTTTTTGCGAAAGCAGAGCAGTACTTTATGTAAAGTTACAAAGTAGTTTTATGCATAAAATATAGGTTAATAGCTGTAGAATTTGTACCAATATTCTATCCATTTAATGATGGTGAGTAACATGCTTTTACTTTACTTTACTTTTCTTTTGAGGGAAGAAAATATTTAAAATTTTACACTATTGCTGATTGGAGTGCAAGGCTACTCGACTCCCGTGGGATAGCGAGACAGACGAGAAACTGAGGCCAACACGATGTTGGTCACGAAGGCGTTGTCACAGAACGTGACGCACTTAGCCTTCGTTCCTCAGCGCAGGAAGCGGCTCGTCGCTCGCCCACTGGAAGCCTTGCTCTGCGCGAAAGCGAAGCGTCAGCGGCAAAGCGAGTAGCCTGGAACGGAAATCACCTTCATTTTGACTAAATATTCACAAAGAGTCCCTTGACTATTTAATTTTTCAACACTATGACGATATGATTCTTCTGAAGAATCATATCGCTTTTTATTACGTAACCAGACAAATTCTATTAATGTCGATAATTTGACCAGTACAACAAGAAAACCTTTGACACTATCTAAAACGATGAAATCTCTGTACGTTTCACTATATTACAAATCATCGAGCGATATATCTCGGACAGTTTTTTCGACGGTAATGCAATGGCGTTTCTCCGTAATGTTTCTTAAATACTGTTGAGAACTTGCTAGGGTTATTATAACCAACATCATAAGCGATATCAGTCACACTTTTGTTTGTTACAATTAGCTCTTGAGCAGCCTGCTCCATGCGCTTACGTTGAATATAACGATATACCGTACAGCCATAAGTTTGTTTAAACTGTTGTTGCAACACCAACTTGGGAATATTAAATTGCTGAGCAAGTAAATTAACTTGTAAAACTTCATCGTAATTTTCATCAATATAATACTTTATCTCATGAATGCGTTGGTCAGGACAAAAAGCTGCCTCTTGCTCCATGTTTATCGTAATAGCGTGTGATAAAAAATCTAATGCCCGCGCCTTCAATATACATTGATTCATTAGGCTTTCGCTATATTGCACCATTAATTGTGATGTAATCGCACGATGTATCGGTAAACTTTCTCTTGTAAAAATACGCTTTTGATGGCGAAAAAAGCGTGTCATCATTTGTTGCAAAGTATTGTTGGCTGTAGCACCTTTTGTAATAGCATTTAAATCAACGTACAACACAATACCATCTGCATGTTCACACACAAAATCATAATAGGGTAACGGCTTTGACCAATCGAAATAAATAAGATGTGAATCGTCACATTGCGTCCATTCATCATTAGGATGATATCGAACCTTAATATGTCCTTTTATAAGAGACGTTATTTCAATCAAATTGGAGCGAGCAAACGGCAGAGATTCCCGCAAGCGATGATGTGTACAATTCTTTAATAAAACTAGCTCAATACCTGATTCTAAAAAATAGCGAGTGATGTTTCCCTCACCACTCTCTGAACAATACTCGTACTGTTCCCCAAGCCAAGTATCTTTTTTTTTCTGAATATAGCGACCAATTAATGTTTCATAACTGCGTGTTAGTATGTCTGTTGACATGTAATGACTTCCTCTCAATCTTAATGGAGTTTTTTAAAATTAATGGAGTGGTTATCAATAATGATAATCGTTATCATTTACTTTATCAATATGAAGAAGGAGTGTCTACAATGAAACAACATTTACAGGCAAAAGATTTTATTACGATTGGGTTGTACAGCATTATTATTTTTATTATTAAATCAATAGTTAATGCAGCTATGGCTCCACTATCAATTGTCGCTATGCCATATATCACTGGTGTTGGAATGTTTTTTAGCAGTTTAGTGTATTTATTAATGGTCATTCGTGTTGGCAAGCAAGGTCCATTACTTTTTATGGGAATTATTTTAGGTTTAATTTATACAATTATGGGTGCACCATTAATGTTGCCACTGTTTACTTTAGCTGGATTGCTCGCTGAACTGACATTAATCATTGGCGACGGTACACAATATCGTAATGTAACTCGACAGGCTATTGCTTATAGTGTTTTTGGTGCAATTTATGGTTTTGGTGGGGTTATTAATATTTATGTATTCGGTAAAGAAAGCTTAGAAAAAATGCAATTTTCTCAAGATACCATTGAACGTATGTTAACGTATGCTTATTCACCACTATGGTTAACAATCAGTATTTGTTTTTCTGTTGTGATGACATTGCTTGGGAGTTATATTGCAAAAAAGATTTTACAAAAGCACTTTGTAAAGGCAGGCTACATTCAATATCAATAAGAAAGGAGTTGGCGAATTGTTCGACGCACGTATTCAATTTATGTTATTGCTACTGTGCGGAAGTTTAGCTGTATTTGTTACAACTACAGGAGCAATGACATTAGCGATTCTAGCTATTGCCTTTGTGCTTTTACAAGGTTATTTTCGACTTACAGCACAGTGGTTTATTTTTTATTTTATTTTCTCAGCATTACTATTACTGTTACATACAGTCAATGGCAATGGCATTTTGAATGCAGCCTTACTCATGCTAGCAATCACTAGCAAAATGTTGCCTACTTTAATTTTTGCTTCCAGCTTAGCAAAAGTGCCAACAGGACGTCTGCTCTCAAGTTTACAAAAAATACATGTACCAAAAAGCATTTTACTTACATTAGCTGTAACACTTCGATTCTTCCCTATTCTGAGAAGTGAATCAAAGTTAATTCAAGAGAATGCATACATTCGCGGTATTTCATTAAGGCAATTAAAAAATTGGTGGAAGCCACTCTTGCTTTTTGAGTACGCTATCGTTCCATTATTAATGCGCACGATTCGATTAGCAGACGACTTAAGCGCAGCTGCCTCGACACGTGGTATAGACGCTCCCTATAAAAAAACAAGCCATCATCATATAGCTTTTCAAACATACGATAGTGTAGCTTGTTTATTTTTCCTTTTATTAATTGGGACATTATGGATATAAGGAGAGAAGATTATGATTTCGTTACAAGACATATCTTTTATAACACCACAAGGTGAACAGCTTCTGAAAGACTTGTCATTGCAAGTTGCAACAGGTGAATGCGTTGTAATTACTGGTCCTTCAGGCTCTGGAAAGACGACACTTGGGCGTATATTAAATGGACTAATACCACATTTTTATGAAGGCAAACTTGTTGGCAAGATTAATATTGCAGGACATGATACTAAAACAACACCTCTATGGCAACTAAGTCAAAATATTGCAAGTGTCTTCCAAGACCCAAAATCACAATTTTTCACTTCTATAACAGAAGATGAACTTGTTTTTGAAATGGAGAATTATGGGGTAGAATCTAAACAAATTAACTCAAGACTTGAACATATATTAAATACTACTGGCTTGCAATTGTTACGCCACCAACCTTTGGATTACCTATCAAGTGGACAAAAACAGCAAGTTGCCATTGCTGCTACTCAATTAATTGAACCTGAATTATTTATTATGGATGAGCCTTCAGCAAATCTTGATTTACACGCCACAGCTGAGCTTGAAAAAACTTTGCTACAATTAAAGGCACAATATAAGACGATGGTTATCATTGAACATCGCCTCCATTATTTAATGAACATTGCAGATCGAATCCTATACATGAAAAATGGTCGCATCGAACAGAGTTTCACGCCTGAAGAGCTTAAAATGCTTTCAAATGAAGTCTTGATATCTTTAGGTTTACGTTCACCTATTTTAGAACATGGACATTTGCACTTAACAAAGTATGATAACAAGCCCTTATTCACAATTGATAAGATAACAATTCAATATAAGAAACATGCTAAGCCAATCTTAAATCACTTTACTTTAGCTTTACCACGAGGACAAGTAACAGCTCTAATTGGTCATAATGGTGCTGGTAAAACAACTTTAGCCAGAAACTTAACAGGCTTAATCAAAGAACGTAGTGGTACAATCAAATTAAATGCTGAAACCTTACCTCCAAATAAACGAATGACAAAAGTATGGTTTGTTATGCAAGATACCGTGTATCAACTATTTACAGATAGCGTATGGCATGAAATTTTATTGACGCATCCTGAAGAAACAGAAAAAGCAGGGAGAATCCTACAGCAATTACAACTTTGGCATTTAAAAGATCGTCATCCTGCTACTTTATCTGGTGGCGAGAAACAGCGGCTTGTACTTGCAGTAGGTCTTATGCAAAATGCAACTCTTTTTATATTAGACGAACCAACGTCTGGACTTGATGGTTTTAATTTAACACGTGTGGCCAATTTAATTACAACTTTAGCTAAAAATGACTGTCATGTACTTGTTATTACGCACGATCCAGAGCTTGTTGCAAGTTGCTGTCATCGAATTGTTCGCTTACATGAGGGTCAAATTGCTGAGGAATATGTCCTTGAATCTATCACCTATACCGATATTATAAAAATGATGCAGCAAATATAAAAATTCCTTTACATATTTTTTTCTTACTTTATTCCCTGTCGACAATGAAAAGAACTGTAGTATTTTAAAAGGGGTCAAGAAAAACCGTAATATTCGGGTGGATGTAAATTACAAAATGTTTAGGTTTATTAGTCAGTGAAGAAAATATGCTAAAATGATAATAAAATACAATGTTATATTTTTTTACAAATAAAATCATGGATGAAAAAACGCTATACAATTACCTATCGAGGTAAAAGTATAGCGTTTAAATTCTTAGCTTTTTTCTTATTACACAATTGATTCAATACTTATTTAACAAAAAAGTCTTCAGCTTGATCTAACATAATATTGGTAACTAGAATGCTTCAGCAGTATTCCAGAGATTACATCATCAGCTTTATGTTATTGCCTTCTTGGAGAGACGTAAGGTTTTTCCAAAGAGGTTCTTATATCACTCTTAATTAATTAGTAAACCCTATTCAACGCGAGAAGATTTGATGAAAAAGGAAATAATTAAACCAACCATAGCTATAATTAGAGTGAATTTAAAGGAGTCCTGTACTCCCACTGTTAATGAAGCTCCAATTGAAGAAAGGTCTGATAGATCAGTCATATTGTTCATATATCTGTTCTGAGATGCAGACATAATCGTAATCGCAACTGCAGTGCCAATTGCTCCAGACATTTGCTGTAATGTATTCATTAAAGCAGTCCCATCTGGGTAAAGATTTTTGGGTAATTGATTTAGTCCATTTGTCTGAGCAGGCATCAAAACCATCGATACACCTATAAATAGAATGGAGTGCATCACAATTACCATACTAACCGGTGTTTCAATGGTTACGTTTGACATGATATATAACATGATAAGCATGATTGCAAATCCAGGTATAACAAGTCTTCTTGGTCCGAATTTGTCAAAGATACGACCTGTAATTGGGGACATTAATCCATTCAGCACACCACCTGGCAACAATACAAGCCCTGCGGTGAATGCAGTCAATGCTAGTCCCGTTTGCAAATATAATGGCAACAAAATCATTGTGGACATTATTACCATAAAGCAAATAAATACGGACAATAAACCTAGAGTAAACATTGGATATTTTAATACACGTAAATCAAGCATCGGTTTATCCATTTTTAATTGTCGCAAAGAAAACAAGGTAAGTGCAGCAAGACCAATTATAATCATCGTGATCACAATCGTGCTTCCCCAGCCATTCTCACCCGCACTGCTAAAGCCATAGACAATCCCGCCAAAACCAATCGAAGATAGAATAATAGATAATATATCAATTTTGGGTTTAGTTATGGTTGATACATTCTGCATATACACTATACCCGATACTAATGCAAGAATTAAAAACGGTAAACAAACCCAGAAAATCCAATGCCAAGTCAGTTTTTCAAGAATTAATCCTGAGATTGAGGGCCCAACTGCGGGTGCAAACATAATGACTAACCCTATTAGTCCCATTGTTGCCCCTCGTTTATTGATGGGAAAAATCAATAAGATCGAATTAAACATCAGAGGCAGCAATAATCCAGTGCCTATAGCCTGAATTACACGTGAAAACATTAATACTCCGAAGCTTGGTGCAAGAGCTGCGACTAGTGTCCCAATAATTGAAAAAATCAATGACACAATAAATAATTGACGTGTACTAAACCATTGAAGTAAGAGACCCGAGACAGGAACTAATATCCCCAAGGTCAATAAATAACCTGTTGTCAACCATTGAACTGTGGAAGAACTAATAGAAAATACCTGTATTAAATCCCCAAGAGCCATGTTTAATGCCGTTTCACCGAACAATCCAATGAAGCCAGCAATTAAGAAAGAAATTAAAATTGGAGTAGTTTTAATCACTTTTGTTTGTTGTGTTTCTACTGTTAATGACATGAATAATCCACCTAAATTTTTATTTTGTTATAAGCTTGTCGTTAGTCTGAGCAGATTAATTTTAATTCCAATTTCTTCTGAGTGGCTTCCTTTTCTCTTTACTCTACTTTCTTTTTTTAAACAGAAGATATACGAAATAAGGAACACCGATAATGGAGATCACAATGCCTACAGGCAGTTCAGCTGGAGCAAAGATCGTCTTTCCGATAAAATCTCCAACTAATACCATAAGCATGCCGATTGCTCCACAGACAGGTATTACATATTTATAATGAATGCCGACTAGCCTTCTTGCTATATGAGGGGCAATTAAGCCAATAAATCCAACGCTTCCTGCTACTGATACACATGCGCTAACTAACCCGACGCAACATAAAAGAAAAATCATTCTTTCCCGGTCTTTATTTAAACCTATTCCTATTGCTGATGACTCATCCAAATTTAATAGGTTAAGTCTGTGCGATTTCCACCAAATGATTGGAGTTAAAATTATTATCCATGGCAGTATCGCTAATATATGAATCCAAGCCGTACTATAAAGGCTGCCTGATAACCACACTGTCGCCATTTCAAAATCTTGGGGGTCCATCTTTAATGAAATATAAAGAGTAATGGCCCCAAAACCTGAACTAAAGGCAATCCCTACTAAAATTAATCTCTGTGGATCAAGCGAACCTTTGTACCGAGCGAAAAGCATCAATAATAATGCCGCCGTCATGCCACCAAGCCAACCAAAAAGCGGCATCGTCATAATTGATAACCAGTTAGCGCCTTTCACCGTTCCTTGAATGAAAAACATGTACAAAATAATCGCCATTCCAGCAGCTGCATGAATCCCAAGAATGCCTGGGTCTGCTAGTTGGTTTCTTGTAACTCCTTGAAGGACAGCACCAGCAATCCCTAACGCAAGTCCTACTAATGCTCCAATCACAATTCGTGGTAACCTAAATTCGAAAATCACTATGTCATACTCGCTGACGGATTGAACACGAAATAACGTTCTAAGAACATCTATCACCGACATATCAAACGTTCCATTCGTTACAGCAACATACATCACAACAATGGAAAGTGCTAAAGTCAATAAGAAAACAAACAAAAATCGATCGCGCTGACTAAGCTTATTCAAATGTTTCCTCCCCCTTTCTTCTTAATTAAATAAAGGAAGAAAGGGACACCAAATAACGCGGTTACTACACCAATCGGCGTCTCGAATGGATAATTCAAAAAGCGGCTGATGATATCAGACCATGCTAAAAACAAAGCTCCAAACACCACTGCGCAAGGAATAATTTTCCTGTAGTCTTGCCCAATCAGAATTCTCGTAATATGAGGGATGATTAAACCGATAAAAGGTATATTCCCAGCTATTGCGACCGATACTCCTGTTAAGATTACCACGCTCAACATAGTCAAAGCTTTAACAACAAAAAGATTGATACCCAATCCTTGAGCGAGTTCTTCCCCAAGTGAAATAGCAGTAATGGAACGAGCTACAGCAAAAGCAAGCAGTAATCCAACAATCGCAAATGGAATCGTCCATTTGATGAGCGTCGGATCCATTTGATGCAACCTTGCGTTATACCAAAAGCTAATATTTTGCGAAACTTGAAAATACGTAGCTAACGCTTGAGAGATCCCATTGAGAAACGTCCCAAGAATCGTCCCTAATATAGCCAAAGTTAGCGGTGTCATTCCGTTAGGTAACATTCTAGCTATTGAAAAAACTAGGGAGGCGCCTAGTGCTGAACCGATTAACGAGTATATAATAAGGGTCATAGAAGATGCACCTGGCAAGAAAATCATACATATTGTAATGACAAACACCGAGCCATCGGCCACGCCCATAATCGAAGGGGAGGCAAGATAATTTCTTGTCATCCCTTGCATTAAAGCTCCTGAAACCGCCATGAAGGCACCAACCAATAGCGCCCCTATCACACGCGGAAGGCGCGATGTTTGAATGATTAAATGATCCATATTCTCTGAATCAAAATGAAAAAGCGCCTGCCACATCATTTCATAACTCATTGATTTCGAACCATAGAAAAGAGATACAACTATTGTCATACTGAAAAGAATGCATAACACGACAATTTGAACAAACTTATGGCTTAATAACGATTTCATTCCTCCCTGCTCCATTCCATTACTTGTTCAGATGTTTTTGCACACTTTCTAAAAACATGATTCGACTATAAACAGGGCCTCCTTCCATAAGCGGATCAACCACGTTGACATATACGTGATCGTGTTTAAAGGCATTAATATTTTGGATAATTGGATTCTTCTTCAAGTCTTCGAATGCATTTTCTGCATCTTTGTTATCACTCGTAGAGAATTGCACAAACAAATAGTCTGGGTTCATTTCTGCCAGTTGCTCGACAGAGATTGCATCTTGCAATTTCGCCATGCCTATCTGTTCTGGCATTTCTAAACCAATGTCATCGTACAAAAATGGGTTAAAGTCTACATTTTTCGCAAAAATGTAAGCTTGCCCTCCCCGAATACGAACAGCGGCTACTTTTTTACCTTGAAGCTTTTCTTTTAACGATGCTTTTACTGCTTGTGTATCTGTTTTATATTGGGATAGAATTTTTTCTGCCTCTGCTTGTTTTCCAGTTAATTCAGCCATTAACTTCAAGTTGTCTTCCCAGTTTGTAGAAACGTGCGACACCAAAATAGTGGGAGCGATTTTTTGCAATTTCTCCTCAACCTCTTTTGGAAACTTAGCTGAACCCAAAATAACGTCTGGCTTCAATTGCAATATCTTCTCCAAGTTAGGTTGTCTTTTTTCACCAATTGGTTCCGCCTTGTCTGTTACTGAAGCAAACATTTCTGGAAACTTTCCGCCTACCGATATTGCCCCTATTGGATGAACGTCAAGCATTACCGCATCTTCCATCGCTTCCATAGCCCCAATCACAATTTTTTCTGTGTTTTGTGGGATGGAATACTTTTCGCCGAGATACTCGATCGTTCTTGTTTCGTTTGTTCCTGTATTGTTCACTTGATATTGCGCTGATTCTCCGTTACTGTCGGAGGTTGAATTTAATTTGCTCTGTTTGTCTACTCCTCCACATGCAGCCAAAATAATCATGCATGATGCTATCAAACCAACTAGTATAAACTTTTTATTCATCTTTTTTCTAAACCCCTCTCAAAAAAGTATTCCTAAATTAATGATCAGTAGTATTAATTCCTAAATGATCGCGCAAAGTGACACCCGTATATTCACTTCTGAACAAACCTCTTGCAACTAACTGCGGCATCAACTTTTCAAAAAATATTTCCAAAGATTTTTCTGAACCACCCGGAATAGCTATAAATCCGTCAATGGCTCCAGCCTCAAATCTCTCAATTATATCGTTTAATACGTCCTCAATCGTTCCAACTGAAACCCAATGAGCAGATCCGACAACCTCTGGTCTTGCCAATATCTCTTCCACTGTAGGCTGATGATTTGTAATATATCGCCGCAACAGCTCAGCGTGTGTTCGGCTACGGACTGGCTGATTCGGATCGGGAAGCATATCGGAAGTTACGTGACTATCCAAGGCTAAGCTACTCAGATCAAGACCCAGTACTGATTTAAGCGATGCATGTCTGCGCTCTATAGTCAAATGTGCATGTGCAGCCTTATGTAATTCATAGGCTTCCTCGCGGGTTTCGGCCAAGAAAAAATATAAGCCTGGCAAAACTCTTATGTTGTCTGGATCGCGCCCAAACTCCGTAGTTCTTCGTCTCAGATCATTTCGCAATTCCACCCCTGATTCAAGGTCTGGCATCGCTGCAAAAATAGCATCTGCTATTGAAGAGGCAAAATTTCGTCCTGTACTCGACGCACCTGCTTGAAATAAAGGAATTGGTCCTGATTTATGGGCAGGCAAAGTAAGAGGCCCCTTAACACTAAAAAACTCACCCGAATGATTAATTGGGGAAACCTTATCCTTATCAGAAAACATACCTGTCTCACGATCAATAATAATGGCTTCATCCGGGAAACTTTCCCAAAGTTTTCCTACAACCTCAGTAAATTCAATTGCTTTCGCATATCTCTCTTGGGAAGAAGGCATAGGTGACTCACCGAAATTTTCGGCACCTTCAATAGAAGTGACAATATTCCAACCAGCCCGTCCATTACTCAGCCAATGCAAAGACTGAAGCTGTCTAGCAACAACATACGGTGGATTAAAAGTCGTAGAAATAGTCGTTACTAGCCCGATCCGCTCGGTTTCACGAGCAATCGCTGCAAATATAATAGTAGGGTCGGGGCTACCAAAATTAGCGGAATCACCAAGCATCTGTGGACTAACAAAAAGATAATCGGCTCTGAACAGAAAGTCGAGCTTTGACTTCTCTGCCATTTTTGCCAAATCAATGTAAGGGTCAATTGAACCCATTTTTTCCACATCGCTATCTAGGCGCCGCCAGTCGTCTCCTTTAAGCCAAGTAGATAAGACTAACCCAATACACAATTGTCTATTTATAGTCAAAATTATCAATCCTTCCTAAATAGTAAAAATAGTTTTCGCCCACGAAATACTCTGATCAGATGTTGTCTTTAGAAGGCATTAGTTAATAATGATTCTCATTATCATCTATAGTGTAGCAAGGTCTGCAACAGATGCAAATACACAAATCACAAATACTATATGCATTATTATCTAATTCAGGTTTGCTGAATGATGATTTAAACGAATGGTAGGGCTAGAAGGGAAAGAACGAGGCAAAAGGGAAAAAGCCTGCATTCTCGGTTATCACCAGTTGCAGGCGCAATACATAAATCAGTAACTCAATTTATACGATTATCTAATTTATGTGTATATGTGGAGGGAGAAACACCAAATTTTTTTTTAAAAACTCTACTGAAATATAGCGGATTGGTATAACCGACACTGGTAGCAATATCGTGGATGGGAAAATTACTTACTTTAAGTAAATCAATTGCTCTTTCCATACGATAATTGATAAGATAGTTGATTGGACGAAGCCCAGTATATTTGTGAAAGTAATATGAGAAGCGCTTTGTACTCATTGCATGCAGTTCCGCCAATTCGTCAAGTGTCAACGGATTCATGTAGTGTCTATGTATGTAAGCAATAGCCTCCTCTATTACCCTTTCGCTTGGGGAACTTCCACTTTCTCGATGCTTGCACCCCACTAAAACTTGATGCATGACACTTAAAAATAATTCCTTGACACGAAGCCTCTCAATACCTCTCAGTGTATTGGTATTCTGATGAAGTAAGATAAGTAATTCTAGAACTCTCGGATTTGTTCCCACTTCCAGTTTGAAATGCAAGTTGCATTCATGACCGCTTACTTCGTCAAACTTGTCAAATCTATAAAACAGTAAATAGTACTCGTACTCTGATTGACCTCTAACTTGTGCTTCCAGTTGCATACCTGGAGCCACATGAAATACTGATCCTGGATATGATTCATAGAGAGTTCCGTTCACACGCATTCTAGCCTCTCCACGAATTACAAAAAGAAATCCATGCCGGACGGTCCTAAATTCACTTAAAATACTTTTTGGCTGGATGACCAAACGGTGGACACCTTCTATATCATAGAAACCTCTAGCAAATATCTCGGCTAATTTATCCAAATCTATTATGATTAATGCACCTTCTCTCTATACAAACATTGCACATTTTTGGGCTACTTTCATTAATGTCAAACAAATAGCTTGCGCCAATAAAAAATATGATCTGATGTTGCCACAAACAGATTATTAATTAATAATAATTCTCATTATCGAAATATAGTGTAGCAAGATCTGCAACCAATGCAAATACACAAATCACAAATACTATATGCATTATTATCTAATCTAGGTTTGCTGTATGATGATTTAGCCGATATGGATAGGGCTCGATAGCATTTATTGTCATTTCTCTTCTAAAGTAATTATATCTAATGTAATCTTTTGCACTTTATTTTTAATTGATCTAAACCATTTTGATACCACTTCACATAATAACCGAAATATTCCTTTATAGATTCCTGTTCTCTATAAAACAGAATTAATCTCTTGTTGTGTCATTTCCCACTGTATACCATATATTTCAGCATCGCTTAACAAAATTAAATGCTTATTTGCTGTTTGAGCATAAACATTGGCTAGCAGTACTTCGAATCCTGGAGAATGTATAAGCAGTATCGTAAATGTAATGAACGGTACGACTTTTTGCATACAGTTGATAAAGTATCTGTTACTACGTCTGCTTTCATTTCCTTAATATAAGTTTCTTCGCACTTGTTGTACCGTCTATAGTCTCCATTTGAGAGATAACTCTTCTATTCCAATTGAATGATTCAATTGCATGTTGTTGAAATACTATTATGTCAATGAAATCAAGGTGATAAATAAAAAAGTATAGCCCTTTTTCAAAACGAGAGGTTGATCTCCGTTCCGACTGAGCGCTTTCCTGGGGGCGTCCGATGAGCCGCTTCACTCGCTTTGCTCGCTCCAGGGTCTCATCTGTGACGCTGAATCCCCGAGGAGTCACTCAGTCTACACTCCAATCAACCATTGCTCATAGTATTTTCTTTTGGCATTTCACACAAATTTATAGTGATAAATTTGAAGTCTTAGCCATCACTATATTGTGCAAAAATGGAGCTTTGATAACATTTTTCTATGCGAAAACAGAGCAGTACTTTATGTAAAGTTACAAAGTAGTTTTACGCATAAAATGTAGGTTAACAGCTATAGGATTTGTACCAATATTCTATCCATTTAATGTTGGTGAGTAACATGCTTTTACTTTACTTTTGAGGGAAGAATATATTTAAAGTTCTACACTATTGCTGATTGGAGAGCAAGGCCACTCGACTCCCGTGGGATAGCGAGACAGACGAGAAACTGAGGCCAACACGATGTTGGTCACGAAGGCGTTGTCACAGGACGTGACGCATTTAGTCTTCGTTCCTCAACGCAGGAAGCGGCTCGTCGCTCGCCCACAGGAAGCCTTGCTCTGCGCGAAAGCGAAGCGTCAGCGGCAAAGCGAGTAGCCTGGAACGGAAATTACCTTCATTTGACTTAGTAGTGTTCACAAAGAGTCCCTTGACCATTTAGTTTTTCAACACTATGCAATTGAATGATTCAATTGTTTTTCTTTTACAATGGATACTAAAGAGATAAGGTACATTTTACCGTTTATAGGGCTTTTTTAGCTGCTCTTTGACAACTAGACAGCAAAAAGCTCAATGTTTATTTGTTTCAAAATTTATTACAAATTGGTTAAGGTGCTGTAAAAATTACACTACCAAACGTTTGAACCTTTAACTACTCCAAATAATTTGGGGCTCAGTCCCTTCTTTCTCCCATTTTAACTGCATGATGTTCGTCTTTTCCCGTGGCATGCAAGTGTGCATAAATTCCACCGAGGCTGACTAATTCATCATGAGTACCGATTTCGGCAATCCCGGTTCCATCAAGTACCACAATCTTATCGGCAGAGCGAATTGTGGACAAACGGTGGGCAATCACCAATGTCGTCCTCTCCTTTGCGATCTCATCTAGCGCTTCCTGAATCTCTTGCTCCGTCTTCGTATCCAGAGAGGAGGTCGCTTCATCCAAAATCAAAATGGGGGCATTGCGCAGTATCGCTCTGGCAATCGATAGACGTTGTTTTTGTCCTCCCGACAGACGGACGCCACGCTCACCGATAATTGTGTCATACCCATCGTCCATCTGTTCAATAAAACTATGGGCATTCGCTGCTTTCGCTGCCTCCAACACTTGTTCAGTCGTCGCATCTTTCCAACCATATGCAATATTGTCATATACCGTACCATCAAACAAAAAAGTATCCTGCAGTACCATCGAGATATTGCTTCGCAGGCTTTCCAACGTTACATCACGAAGAGCAATGCCATCAATTTCAATCGAACCTTCTTGTGGATCATAAAATCGGTTGATTAAGCTAGCCAGCGTCGATTTACCCACACCCGTTGTACCAACTAAAGCAATGGTCTGCCCAGGAGCAATCGTTAAATTAACGTTTTCTATAATAGGTATCTCATCCTTATAAGCAAAAGATATATTCTGAAATTCAATTTTCCCTGTTACACGAGGTAGAACAATAGCATCTTTCTTTTCTTGAATATCCGATTGTTGATCCAAAATCTCAAATACCCGTTTGCACCCTGCGCTTGCTTGACCCGCTTTTTCTACCAATGCTGAAAACGTTTTGACAGGGGTATAAAACAGCCCTAAGTAAGCTATAAAACCGATGATATCTGCAATGCTGATTTCCCCAGTTTCTACCAATCTACCGCCTACAATAATGACTAGGACGGTCCCAAGTGCTGTTACAAAGGCAAGCAAAGGATACGAAGTCTCATAGAGAAACCGTGCTTTTAAATACGTTTTCGCTTGTTTTAATGATAACTGTGATATCCTACGCTGTTCTAAATGTTGCCGATTGAAAATCTGGATTTCTTTAATCCCAGACAAGTTTTCCTGCACTTTGCTCGATATTTCTCCACGTGCCTTGGCATTCTCGCTCCACATCGGCGATAGGCGTTTACTTTGCCAAATCGTAATTGCCATAAGAAGAGGAATGGTGATCAGGCTCAGTAAAGCCAACTTGACATTGATGGTTAGTAGCAAAATCCCCACGCCGATAAAGGTCAATACGTTAATCACAAACTCGGGAATGACATACGCCAAAAAGATCTCCGCCTCCATCGCGTCATTCACTACTCGACCAGTCAAATCACCAGTTCGGCTTTTATTGAAATAACGTAAACTCATTCGCTGAAGCTTTCCGTAAAGTTTGGTCCTCAAATCTGATACATAGTGCATACCCGCATAATGATTCAAATAGCCAGCCGCTGAAGTGCCGATCGCTTGTAAGGCGGTTGCTCCAAGCAAGGCAAGACCGACATATAGTGCCTCAGTAGCGAAATTCTCGCTTCCCTCCGTCGCAAGACTGGTCAGTTCCCTTAACGCCCATGGCAAGTAAAATCCGGATATTGTAGCTACGACCACACCCAGAAGCCCCAAACTTAGCTGTAACCAGTATCGTTTAGCACTATACAAAATACGCCAAGCAATCTTCATGTCGCAAACACCCCTTCTTATCATTTGGTAATACCTTTTTAAATTTACGAATTAAATTAAATTCAACTCACCAAGAAAGCCGCCCCAAAGACATTAAAAAACGACTTACCTATCATAGGTGAGTCGTCTGATATTTTCACGTTCCCGAAATATGAGGGGGGTTTCAGGTTTCGTAATCATGAACTAGCAAACTTCTGGAGAAAAGTAGCTAAAGTTCATCCTCTCTACACTGTATTGTAGTCAAGGAATACTTCATATGATAATGATAATCATTTTCATTTAAAATGTCAACAAATAATCAAATAATTTGTTCATCTTTTTTCATTATCAATACGAACAAATATAATCTTTATAAGGTGTAGATCAACAGTAGTGATCTACACTCTTAAATAATCGTCACCCCAACAAATACAAGTAAGATTACTTGCCCCTCCACTGTTTCCATTGTTGGATAAAAACCAATGAGAGTATCATCTATAATTTTGTTGAAACTGTATCTTTTAATTGTAGTGTACGCAGACTACACCCACATTTCATCTAGAGTAGCTGTTATAATCTGCGCAAGCTACTGTAGATAATTCGTTTTTCTAACAGTTTTTAGTGTAATACTTATTTTTTTGGGAGATACATCTTTAAATTTTGTTACTAATACACAGCGATTGGCCCATAAGGACCTTCGATAATTTCTATTTTTGTTTCAAAAATATCTGTCAAAATTTTTGAGTCCATAACCTCTTCTACTGTTCCAAAAGCTGCAATTTGTCCATCTTTCATAGCACAAATTCTATCTGAATATTTGGCTGCAAAATTTATATCATGCATAACAGTAAGAATTGTTCTTCCAAATTCATTAGCCGCACGTCTCAAATGCTCCATCATTTGAACAGAACGAGCAACATCAAGGTTGTTTAGAGGCTCGTCCAAAAGTACATATTCAGTCTCTTGACACAAAACCATCGCTACATATGCCCTTTGTCTTTGACCACCAGAAAGTTCATCTAAATATCTATTCTCTAATTCAGTTAGGTCTAAAAAATCGATATATTTAGAAATAATAACCTCATCCTCTTTAGTTAATCTTCCCTTTGAATAAGGAAAGCGTCCAAATCCAACTAGTTGTCTAATCGTAAGCCTAGTTACAAAATGATTTTCTTGTCGCAATATAGTTAAAATTTTTGCTAAGTCTTTTGATTTGGATTCGGAAATGTCCATATTTGCCACTTGAATTTGTCCTTCCTCCATATCCAAGAGTCTTCCAATCATCAAAAGTGTCGTAGATTTTCCAGCGCCATTTGGTCCAATTAAAGAAGTAAAGCCTGCCTTTGGTATTTCAATATCCAAAGGTCCAATTTTTACCTCATCAGTATAGAACTTTTTAACATTTTCAATTTTTATCATAAAGCCCTCTTCCTTAAAATCACAATTAAGAATATGATTCCACCGAATAATTCAATAATAACTGAAACTACACCTTGAGCATGGAATACATGATACATTAAAAAGTATGCACTCGTTATGATTAAGAAACCGATAGCTAGTGCCATTGGAAAAATATATCTATGATCATAAGTTGATGCCGCTTGATAGCTCAATGTTGCTACTAAAAAGCCATAGAAAGTAAGTGGTCCAATCAAAGCCGTTGAAATGGACATTAAAATGGCAACTAATATAAGCGTATATATTACACTAGGTTGATATTTAACTCCAAAAGTAGTAGCAACATCCTTGCCTAATGACAATATATTCAAATTCTTAGAATGAGCAAGAAGTAATATCGCTACAATAATCACAAGTGGAATAACGATAGGAAAATATGCAGAATCCGCATTATTAACCGAACCAAATAATCTCGCCTGTAAAATATCAAACTCTGAAGGTGCAAGTAGCCTTCTCATGAAAGTTGACACAGAATTTAGCCCAGTCCCTATAATAATCCCAACTAAAAGCATCAATTGTAAATTTCCATATTTACCAGAAAGCAACCATCCATAAAGAATCAAACTCATCAAAACCATAACAACAACCTGAAACAGAAATGATCCAATACCACTAAAATTTATTAATGCACTAGCACCAAAGAAAAATATTGTACTCGTATGAATTGTTGAATAAAGTGATTCGAAGCCTAACAGTGAAGGAGTTATAATTCTATTATTTGTAATCGATTGAAAAGCAACAGTCGACAGGCTCTGACAAACTGCTGCAATTATCATTGCGACAAGCGCTACTATTCGTCTCATTACAACAGGGATAAATGAGGGCGAATCTATTGGAACTGGATTGTTATAAACTAAAAGCCCATATGAAGAAAGGATGCCTAAAGCAATCAATGTTATCAGTATAATCCAATAGCGCCTTTCCTCCTTCTTAGAACGAAAAGCTCTAGCTGATCTATTTTCATTCTGAAGGCTAGCATCGATTTCAACATTATCTTTATTTCTATATTCGAATGTGGTCATCGTAGCCTCCTTGGTTTTCTTTGTCTCAATAAAATAGTTATAAATACGACCGATCCTACTGTTCCAAGTATTAAAGAAACAGGTACTTCAAAAGGCATGATAATTGTACGAGAAATGATGTCACAGGCTGTTATAGTCCCCATTCCTATCAGACATACCCAAGGTAAATTACTCCTAAGATCATCGCCTCTAAACATTGAAACAATATTTGGGACAATTAAACCCAAGAAAGGTAAATTACCAATAACAGCTGCAACAATTCCAACTGCAAAAGAAATAAGGGCTGTCCCCAAAAGAACAATCCTATTGTAATTAACGCCAAGGCTTGTCGCGACATCTTCTCCTAGTCCAGCAAGTGTCAATCTATTTGCATAGATAAAAATAAGCAATGTAACGATAACAATTAGCCATAGATATTCATATCTTCCAACCTGAACTGCCGCAAAAGAACCTACAAACCAAGTTTCAATACTTTGTGTCATTTGAAAAAGTAGTCCCGTAAAAGTGGACACTGCTGAAATAACTGCTCCAAGCATTAATCCAATAATCGGAACAATTAAAGACGACCGAAGTTTAACTCTTCTTAAAAATAAAAAGAAAATCATCGTTCCTATAAAAGAAAAAATGATTGCACCAGTCATTCTTTGAACTAAAGTTGGGGAAGGAAATAATAAATAAACTAGGAGCAGTCCTAATCCTGACCATTCAATAGTCCCCGTTGTAGTAGGCTCAACAAAGCGATTCTGTGTAATCAGTTGCATGACGAGTCCCGCCATCGACATTGCAGCTCCTGTAAGCATTAATGCAGCTGTTCTCGGAACACGAGTTATGAAAAACATCTCCATTCCATCCTCTTGTCCACGTATATCATAAACTCCAGTAAACAGTGATATAATGCCTAAAATAATAACAACTATAATCGTTAATATAAAAGGTTTTGTACATATTTTATTGTGGTTATAAAACTGGGGTTGAGAAAAATTCTCAACCCTAGAAATTATATTTTTTGGCACTATTCATACCCCTCTACACTACTTAGCTAAAGTATTTACAAGATTTTCAAATAACTCTATATAAGTCTGAATTGATTCATTCGTGTAAGTATCTGCTGGTGCATAGATAATCTGTTCTTTAGAAACAGCAGTTGTTTTTTGAAGAGCAGGTGCGTTAGCAATAACATCCTGAGCAGGAGTTGAAGTAGCTGCATCAGAAGTTGCTGCATCACGATCTAATACAAAAAGCCAATCAGGATTGCTTTGTGCAATAGCTTCAACAGAAACTTCATCACCTTTATGATCAGCAGTAGAATCAGCAACTTCTAATGCAGGAACCCAGCCAAAAATTTCATACATTGGACCCCAAACACGTCCAGAATGAGGCGCTGCAAAGCCAATATCTCCGCCAGTGACGATAACACTCATAACTTTATCCGTTCCATTATAAGCAGATTTAGCATTTTCGATAACTTTATCAAAATCTGCTACCAATTGTTTAGCTTCCTCATTTTTATCAAAAATTTGTCCTAAAGCAATTGTAGAATTTTTAAGTCCATTTACTAAGTTTTCTCCAGGCGTTGAAGCTTCCTCAGAAACATCAACATTAAGATCTATAACAACTGCATTTGGCACTAATTTTTTAATATCTTCGTAATAGCCAGCAAATCTTTGACCGATAATTACAAGTTCAGGGTTTGCAGCTGCGATAATTTCAAGATTTGGTTCTCGGTGATTTCCAACATTTTGAACTGACTCGTCCTTTACATATGGTGAATCTGCAGGCATTACATCCTTTGGAGCAGCTGCTAGTTCAATCTCCCAATCAGATAAAGTTTCAAAAGTTCTATTATCCAAAGCAACTACATTTTTTGGATTGACAGGAACAGTAACAGTTCCGTGGGCATCAGTGATTTCTACCATTGTTGGTTTTGCAACCTCTTCACTTCCGTTAGCTTCAGAAGACTTTGTTTCTTCCTTACCTTCATTACTTGAACTTGAGCAAGCTGCTAGCATCAAAGTCAAGACAGCCATAAGGACAACTAATTTTAAAGACATAAATTTTTTCATGCATATACTCCTTATAATGTAATTTATTTTGAAAATGATAAAATCTAATGATTAAATTGGGTATTATTCACTTTCCAACCTAATCGTTATTGATAATCATTTTCATTTGAACGTCCTGTGGAATAGTATAGTCATTAATTATGTGAAAATCTTGTGAAGGGTGTAAATTTATAAATAATGTTACTACAAGAACAAATTAGCTATAGAAAAGTGATAAGGAAAGTATTTTTTGGTCTAGTCTCCTCCATACTTTCCAGAAACTTCGTAGTTATAGATTAATAGCACAAAAAAACGAGCAAAACTGGTTAAAACAGTTTTACTCGTATATTCTCGATTATTTTAATATTGATTACTGTGACAAACTAAACTTTTTCTATTAACTATTCAATCATTGAATAGCCCCTTCCATGTATTGTATGAATATATCTATCTTTTTTCTCGCACTTTAACTTTTTTCTTAGATAACCAATATATAAGTCCACTACATTTGGATTCACTGCTACATCATATCCCCAGACCTGGTTCAATAGCATTTCACGGCTCAATATTCTGTTTTTATTTTTGATTAAAAAAACAAGTAGGTCATACTCTCGCTTAGTAAGCAAGAAATTTTCCCCATTTTTAGTCACAATATTATGGGATGTATCAACGAAGAGATCTTTAAATCGAAAGAAATTTGTTTCGATTGGCTGGATAGCGTCCCCTCTTCTTAAAATGACTTTTATCCTTGCTACTAATTCTTCTTTCACAAAGGGCTTTCGTATATAATCATCTGCTCCTGCTTGTAACCCCGCTATGCAATCCTTGCTAGACACATTGTCGGTCACAATGATTATTGGTGTTGTTTTAACGGCTCGTATTTGTTTGCAAATTTCCGGTCCAGATATACTTAACGAATCCCAATCCAATACGATAATATCCCAATCTTGCTCATACACTATATTCAAACCTTTATTTTCATTGTGAAGTGTTAAAATGAAATAGCCTTCTTTCGTTAGACCACTTACGATTTTCTTTGCTAAAGACCGTTCATTCTTAATTACTAACACCTGCTTCACCCATGGTTCACCTCTACTTCATTACATAAAATAATTTATCACAAAAAAATATCTGATTTATAAATCATAAATTTCTAAAAAACTATTATAACAACTTCTCAGGTTAGACTTGAGCAATTTTACAAGAAATATGTATAAAATACTAAACTTCGGAATTAAACCGAAGAATACTTCAGTTATTTAACCAAAATATCGGCAAAACTGAATTGCTACATAATGCTTATGAAAGTTTAAAAAGAATTGATGTTACTGTACAAACAATGGCATTGAACAACGCATAGAATACATGAAGAATCACTTTAATGAGAAAATCAGCATAAATACTTTAGCTAAGATGGAAAAAAACAACTTCAAATTAGTATACATTATGCAAAAGAAATGCTTGGAGCTGGACTATCTATCCATTAAAGATGGCGTTACTTCAATAAGTTGTGATAGTGAATTTTACTTTAATAGATTGTTGAAAAAAGTAACCATAATGTCAAATGATATATCAAAACAAAATGTTTGAGAATTGGTATTGCTTCATGGTTTAGACTTCAAGATAATCCAGTAGGCATAATGTATAAGAAGGGTAACTATAAGCAGTAGTTGATTGTTAAAACATAAGAAGATAGAACAAGAGGATTATGAGAGAAAGTTGGCTATACAACTAAAGAATTTAACAAAAAGAGTAGGTATGAACATTAGGGCAATAAGAAAGGCTCAAAAACTAACAATCGATGAATTAGCAGAGATGTGCGATTTTCAAGCCCCCTACTTATCAGACGTTGAACGTGGTGAAAGAAATATTACCTTACAAACATTAACGAAAATATTAGACGCTCTACAGGTTGATGCAGCGAGTGTGCTCATACCTGAAACAAGAGCACAAGATGATTCACTGAGCAATAGAAATGAGATTCTAAACCTTTTAATAAATACACTAGAAGATGAAGATGATATTCGTATGTTATTGAATGTATCTAATGAGATCTTTGGTCGATTTAAGGGAATTTAAAAGAAGCTTGGATCAAGAGGGGAATCTCTTCAGAAAAATGTGGATTTATAACGCTAAGAATATACAGGATTTTATTCAAAATGAAGCACACGCCCTATAACCAAAAACTCAGCTGGATCAACGGTTAAAACCAGTTGTATAAAATACTGCATAAACAATGTGCCATAAAAAAGCCATGAACGCAAACAACTTTCATGGCTTTTTAGTACGTTTTCAAACTTTAATTTGGGAACGTTATTTGTATTTATTTGGTATACATTATTAGTTCTTGTTACACCAAAGCACCTGTTAGTGCAATAAGGATAAATAGTTAATTTAATTCAACCGTAATAGGTTCGAAATCAATTCGTTTATTATCACTTTGACTATTACTTACATGAGCGAATGGATAAAACATAATCGATGTTGCCTCGGGATCCAGTCCATGAATTGTTGCATTCCATGTGATATCTTCACTCGAATCCCCATCCTTTGTGCCAGATCCACCATTATACGGCACTTCATATTTATTGCCTAAATTATCAATCGCACTCAACTCAGCCTCAACATACCTCCATCTTTCATGAACAGCAGGATCGATATCTTGTAAGTAATTAATCGTTAAATTAACATCTGTTTTGACTGCATCGATTAGCTCGACCGTTACCCCCTCTTTGTTTACTTGCTCATTAATTACGATCTGTTTTCCTTCTAGTTTGTTTAAAGAAAATTCAAAATGCCAGTCACCTTTCATTACTTTTTCTCCTGAATGAATTGCTTGAGGACTCCACTCTATATTCACTTTGTCTTGCGGGTTATCACGCATGGATACCGTCATCATGCCAACATAGCCAACACCGTTCACATACTCCCCTTCATAGCCTGCGTTCCTTATATTCGTTGGCATATTCTCAAAAGTCGGAAATGAACCTAAATCCTCTTCAGCTCGTAAAACATATGAAAGAGTTACCGTACTCCCATCGTAAAATGCTTGCTCAATAATTATCTCAATCCCATTGCTTTCTTCAACTAAACCAATATCTGTACTGATCTCCTCATATGCTTGATAGTAGTCTTCTTGTGAAATGAAATAGTCGAATGCCTGACCAATAACCGGAATTTGTGTAACAAAGTTAGCAAATGCAGGTGAAACATAAACAGATGAAATTAGACCAATCGATAGAATTCCCACGGCAGCAGTATATTTAACCATTCGTTTAAAAGGGAATTTCCGTTGCTTCTTCTCTTGCTGAAAAGCGTCAGCCAAAATAGCGTCTAATTCTTTAGAAGGAACAGGAATTTCATTCATAGCCTCTTTAAATCGGTTTTGTTCGTTCATCTATGTACACTCCCTTCAATGTCTTTTTAATTTTCGCTAACGCTCTTTTGCCGTTCGATTTCACTGTACCAAGAGGTTCGCCAAGTACCTCTGCTATTTGTTCGAAAGTCAAATCCTCATAATATTTTAAGAGTAGAACCGTTTTATATTTTTCATCTAATCGATAAATAGCATCAAGTAAGTCCATCTTTTCATCAGATGTTGCGATTTCAGTAGAGAGAGATTGAAATTTTAACTCATCAATTAAAATCACTTTCTTTTGTTTTTGAAGTACACCAAGTGATACATTGATACAAATTTTCATCAGCCATGTCGTGAAATACTTTGGCTCTCGTAGCTGATGAATGGACTCAATCGCCAGCAGCACTGTTTGCTGGAAAACATCTAAAGCATCCTCCTCATTCCGAACATAACTATAAGCAGTCCTATAAAGCTTCTCTTTTTCTTGCTTCAGTAAAAATAGCAGTGCTTCCCGGTCCCCTCTGATTGATTGTTTTACTTTCTTTTCGTTAACCGTCATCCTTTTCACCACCCTATCTATTAGAGAGCCGACCATCAAAAAAAGATGCACTTTTCTAATCAGTAGGAGACTAGCCATTAATTGACTAGTCGACCTCTCAGTCGAGTAGCCAATGGGGTTTTCACCCAAAGGCTCTCACAGAACCGTACGTGAACC
>NZ_JBNNMG010000072.1:0-27741 GCF_050272555.1 Lysinibacillus sp. NPDC047702
ATCCGCAGCACTATAAAGAGACAATTTTACTAGAATGCAATGCCGAATGGATTCAGTATGGCTCTTAGTCAAGCACATGTTTTGGTGAAGAGCCAAAAATAATGATCAATATAAAAACATATGCCTAGAATGTGCAAGTGAAAAAAATAAATTGAAGAATGAGAGAAGAGCTTTAAGAAGGATAGAGAGTGTCAATATTTCTGAATAATGATGCAATAGGTGGATATGAAGCGGCACATAAAAAGCTGTAAACTCTTTAGTATTTCTGGATTTTGAAGACTGGAGCTAATTGTCATAACCACTCCGCTTCTATTTTTAGTTCTCCACTGGGGAATATTAAAGCACTACTTGCTAAATTCCCAAAATCTAAATCTATTAATGATTTGAAACTGTACAATTCCTTACATTTTATTATGTAAGAAAATTTAATTTTATGTAAGTAATACACCTTATTTCCTTTAGTTTCCTGTTATTTTAGTGTTAAAACGACGTAATGATTTGAATGCTACCTATCCTTATAGGGAACAAACATTTACTACAATATATGGATGTATCGAAAGGAATTATTCAGTAAAAAAGCTGATTAGAATATTCCAATCAGCTTCTGCTTTTTTAATTTAATGTCTTTACCCTCAATCCCAACAAAGAAGCAAAGCCAATAGCTTGTTCAGTGGAAACTTCACATCCATTCAAACTTTCTGGGGTTACATTAAGTCTTTCAAAATTACATGTACTAATATCAATTCCTTTTAAAGAAGTTTGAGAAAAATCTACATCATTAATATCATTTTCATAAAATTTCACCTTATTTAGTGAACAATCATAAAAATTCGCACCATGTAGAATTGAGTTATCAAATATTACTTGTTTGAAACGAGTTTCAGAAAAATTGCATAGACTTGCAATACAATTTTCAAAAGAAACGTTTCCAAGATTAGCTTCAGAAAAATCTGACCCTAATAATTTACAGTTTTTGAAATTGACTCTATGTATAATGCCTTCACTTAAGTTTGAATTAGATAAATCGCAGTTTTCAAAAATTACATCAGTTAAATCAATTTTTCTAAAAGAAACATCAATGAATTTTGCATTTTTAAAAATAACTTTAGATACAATTAATTTTTCAACAACCTCTTTATCAATTACTGTATCAGCAATAATACAATTTGATAAATATGGGTCTTCATCATAAAAAATATCTTGAAAATTAGCTTTTTCTAGATCTGAGAGGATTTTTGGTAATTCAATTTTGAAACTTTGTGACATATTAGCACACCCTTCAAAAAGTTTGTAATATCTATACATAAATTTAAAGTAAAAAAATAAAATGAAAAGACTTTCATATTAAGTAAAAGTATGCGCAAATCTAAAATTCCATCACGTTCCTGCAATATGAGAATTATATTCAGGAAAGTAGGTGATTTATCATATCTAAGTTTAGATTTCACAGGGATTTTTTAGAAGAAAGCCTAAAGACTGAGGTAGAAGTTGAGATTATCAAATTGCTCCATGAAGTAATTCGCAACCAATTTCAAGATTACTCCATTTCTGAATCTGCTCTAATTATCGAATTTTATGGATTTGACCACAGAATTGTCAAAGAGTTGTATTCTATAAAAATATACAGAGTTGGAATAGTCGAGTTTATAGATTCTGAATTCATTATTTAAGCGATCTGAGGAAAGACACTATAAAAGGGTCACCAGGCTGGGAAGTGACCCTAAAATCGAAAATTTTAATATCCTGTATTCATGAATGTAGCACCGACAATAATTAAAAGTATAAATAGTACAACAATTAACGCAAATGCTGAACCATTACCATAACCGCCGCCGTTATTGCCGCAGTTATTAATGCCACCAACATTTCCACCATAGTATCCCATAAAGTATCCCTCCTTTCTATAATATATAATATGTTAGTTGTATAGAAGGAGTAGGGTGTTAAACCATTCAGCTATAGGCATAAAAAAATATATTTTTGTTAGATAAGACAATAAAAAAAGGTCACTTGGGATAGGAGTGACCTTTAGTAAATAATTCAGGAGGTGTAAGGCTAAATTAGCTTTACCTTACTATTATTATGATGTGATAGCTATATTTGTATAGTGAATTGCCTGTGAAATAGATTTAAAAATAAAAAAGTCGTAGCTTCGTCGTACGCTACAGGAGACTAATGAACAATATAAGTATCAGAACTATTAATAGGGTCACTTAGACGAAAGTGACCCTGTAAAGCAGAGCCAGGAGAACCCTTTTATAACTTAGTCTGCTTCTATTCTGATAGCTTGAATATCTTGACAGTCCACAATAATTGTTGAACCAGGCTCTGTCGTTGGATCATTAAAGAATGCACAACAATCTTTCGGGTCAAAGGTAATAAAAACAACATCTTCTATAATCTGATCGCCAAATAAGAAAAGGTCAACTTCAGTCTGAGTTTGTAAGCGTCTTAATTGATTACAAACACAACCTTTACAGCGATGGTGATCTTTCTCGTGATGGTTTTCCTTTTCATCACAAGAAAAACATTTTTTGGTGAGCATTAACATTTCTGTTAATGCTCATTTTCAAGACCTCCTCTCTAGTGTATTAAGGTAGTACTAACCTTACACTAGTAATTTATGATTTGAAAATGAGAATGGATTGGCGATTTGGCTATTAAACATTAAACTTATTTTTCCAAAAAAACTAATAAAGGGTCACTTGGGTGGAAGTGACCCTTAGTAACAAATCAGGAGGTACTAAGTTAAACTTGTTTAGCTTAACACTACTATTTATATGCTTAGTTAACTTGGGTTATATAGTTCATGGCCTTTAAAAATAAAAAAGCTGCGACGGTCAACCAACGCCACAGCCGATATAAAGTGCGTGCGATACACTCAAAATTATTGTGTGTAAAATAAGGTTCTCTATAAAAAAAGCCCCAGTTGTATACTAGGGAGACAGTTTGTCAGGTAAATTATTTTTACTTTTCTGGATAATCTACATGTAATGGTGGTGGAACTAACCAACCTTTATTTTTATTAAGACGTAGTAGTTTAGCACCTAGTAGAGCTTTTGCTGTATGGAATTGACCATACATTAATGCGATATCTTCTCGAGTAGAAGTGCCCATCGCTTGACTACATGCAACTAATCCAGCAGCCAGATCGGCAGTCAGAGCGGCGCTGATTTCTGGATCGTTAAACTTTGCTCCTGGAGGGATATCTTCCAATCTTGCTACAGGTCTTTCAGGAGAAGCAGGTGGTAAAGCAACGCCATTCGTTTTTAGAATTTTTTCTAATTGTTTTACTTCATCCCTACATGTTTCGATGATATCTTCAATAATTTTTTTTAGATCTTCATCACCAGCGTGATTATAAAACGTTTGATAGCCAGAAATCATACCATAGTCTACAACTAAACTTGACCAAACGCTAAATACTTCACCGTAATGCAATGGTTCGTCTTTTGGATTACCACCAAGAATACCCATATCTACACTTCCTTTTCTTGTTTTTCGCCATTAAAGCAAAGTTAGTATGGATGTAATTAAAAAATTGATACACAAAATGTAATATTGTTGAACAATATGAGGATTCGAAAGAAAATGCGAAATAAAGGAGAGAAGGATATGTCAATTCAATTTAATGGGGAAAGTATCTTTACTAAAGAAACGGCTAACGTAAAAATAGCTGAAGTTATTGAATGTCCAGATTGTGCATTTGAATTTAGCGTTATACATGAGCAGTCAGATAGAAACGGCATTTACACATGCCCTAATTGTGAAGTAGCTAATTATGAAGCACTATATTTACAACTACAAAACGATGTTCAAGAAGCATCAGAACTACATTTGCAAACGATTATAGACTTACAACGCATTCAGAGTATGGTTCATCCAGTAGATGATCCAGTAACTCGTTCAATTGGTGTAGCGTTGAGTGAATTAGAAGCAAAATTTCATAAAATCCATGATAAGTGGTCAGAGGGTGATTAACCACAAGAAAGAAATGCTACAGCACACATGCAAGAAAGCTTGCACATGGTGCCGTAGCATGGATAATACGAGGACCCTGTTTAGATAACGCGATTGAGAGATCAACTAGTTACAAACAAACTTTCATTTTTAAAATTATCTACTGTCTTGCTTTACTTCTTCAATAAATGTCCTGAAGTTTTCAGCGATTTCTTTTGATTGAGTATGGTGTAAATAATGTGTTCCTTCAAATGTCATCACTTTTCCATGTACAGAATCTTTTACTTGCTCTTCATGTAGTGTTGACCATCCTTCAATGGCTGCACTATTAGGTTGTAAAAAGAAAATAACAGGCAGGTTTTTTGGGAATGTTAAATTTTCAGCTACTTTAAAATTAGAAGGCCTATTTTCTATTTCATTCACAATGGTAGGATTTCTAAAGTTTTTGTAAGAAAGAATTCTCATTTGTTCTTTTGTTTCATCATCAACTGGCAGTGTAGCATATGGGTCAGCACTTAGTTTCATTATCAATCTGCCTAAACCTGATTCTTTGAGTAGTGTAATTACTGAAGAAGGTATTGGAGATTCAACAACCTTATCACCATATTGCCTTGGAACACTGCTATCGATCCCGACAAATGCACTCACTTCGTTTTCATATTTGTTCACATAATCTAGTGCGTAAATGCCCGAAATGGAGTGACCCATTAGAATATAGCGGTCAATTTTAAGAATCTGTAAAGCTTCGTGGATTTCACTTACAATATTTTCTGTGCTCCGTTCTTTTTCGGTTATATCACTTAATCCATAACCAAAAGGCTCAATCACTACAACTTTGTAAAATGGCGATAACTCTTCTACTAGCGGCTTAAAATCAAGTACTGGTGTTCCTGTTCCCAAACCTGGTAGTAGCACGACAGTTTCTGCGCCTTGTCCTTGAATCAAAACATTCATATTTTTCCCATCTACTGTTACAGACTGACCATAAGGCTTTATTTTTCCTGCTTCTAATTTGCTACTGATCTTATCAATGACAAAAACAATGGCTATAAAAACAACAATTGTTATAACTAATGCTGCTAAAATTTTAAGTAAAATGTTAAGCAATTTTTTCATCGTATTAGCTGGTTTTTTGTCTGTTGTTGTGTCCAAGTCCATTATTTTCACCTCTCGTGTTTTCACTCACTTCTTCTCCTATTGTTTTGGGCTCCCTTTAAGACCCTAAAGAAAGCCTAAACGATGAAGATGAACTCACAGTGACGACAATATGAACGGAGTATGAACAAGTGAAACATATTGTTCAGTAAGGAAGTGAGAACATGGGTTATCAATTACCTGATATTAATGAATAATTCTGAAAAGAAAAAAGGAGTAATTCCTACGCAAAAGGTTAATCACTCCTAACTATGAAATCTTTTGAAGTTTTGAAATGAAGAAAGTTTTTATATCTCTAGACAATAGGACTTAACATTTTAAGGATAATAGAGGCATTTACGTTGGTTTGTGTGCCTCCTGCCAAAGTTTGAAGGATTACTGCTGCAGCGGAGGAATGATTCCTAAGTGTAAGAAACCCGCCGGCTGGTATAGAAATTATTACCTGACCTGTGTTTTGTTGAGTACCAGCTCCTGAACCATAGACTGCTTGCGTAACCGGTGCACCATTTAAAAATAGTGTGAATTGGTTAGGTTCAACACCTGATACGATAAAAGTAACCTCGTAGATTCCCGGTGTGGTAACAAAAATTTGAGAGGTTCCTGGAGCATGCGTAATCCCCGGTGTAACTATACCTGTTGAATCAAAAATAATATCTGCCTCTACAGCTACAGTTTCAGCACCTAGATTATAGATATAACCATATTCGCAAAGACCACTACATGCTGTTGGTGTTACAGGAGGAATAGAGCCAGTAATTCCACAGAGATCAACGGCTGTGAAAGGTCCTATTTGGCTTCCACATAAGCAGGAACGTTTATTACAGTTACTACAGTTATCCATTTTTTCACCTCCATTTGTAGTATTTTATTCAAGTGAAATATGGAGTAAAGGGCAATAGGCTAACAATCGACTCAATTTAATCGTTCATTATTGAAGGTTAAGTTACTGCACATTTTGAGCAAAATGCACAGGAGGGAGAATGGAAATGAATAACAGTTATCCGAGAATTAATGAAGAAGTAGCAGCTATTTTAAAACAAACAAAAACAGAGCCAGTATTTGAAGGTACAGTCCTCGAAGGAAAAGAGCAAAAATATACAGTAATAAAAATAGCTGATTTAGTTAAGTGCAACAGCGAATTTGCTCTAAATGAAGTAGCACCGTTAATGGACTCGTTGTTGGGCAATATCGAAGCAGGACGTGAGAAAAATGGTAAAAAATCGTTTAACTCTTATGTTGTAATCAATACAGATGAACCTTGGATTGGTGAGATAGTAGAAGTAATGGAAAGAAACGGTGCGTGGGATTAATCGACCAAAAGCGAAACATTATTAAAGCTTTACGGCCACCTAAGTAGCCGTAAACCAAGATTTTCTAATTTAGTGGGTAATCATAACGTATAAAACCTTTGTGATATGCGATCTTGTCATAAAGAACACGAGCAGTGGTATTATCCTCTTTAGTTTGCCAATAGAGCTTAGAGGCTTGATTTTCGCGAGCGTATTCAGCTACCTGCTCAATGAGTCTACGAGCAACACCATGTCCGCGAGCGGTTTCATCTACAAAGAGGTCTTGTAAGTAGCATGCTTTTTCCATCCAGATTGTGCGATGAAATAGGAAATGGGTGAAACCGACCAAGTTTCCTTGAAGATATGCTCCTAAACCGAATATTTCATCGTCTTTTAGCAAGCACTCCCAAACTTCATCGTAACTCTTGTCTGAGAGCTCAGTTTCGTAAAATGCTTTATAGCTCCGTGCCAAGACATTCCATCGGCTACGATCATCAGGTTTAAGAGGAGCTATTTCATTTACATTTTGTTCGTTCATGGTAATCTACCTCCAAAGTTCAGTAGTAATGTATTTAATTGTTGAGCTTAGTGATATTTTAAATTATCCTAAACTTTATGTATGAATATAACATACTAAAAAATTATTAAATAGGATATGGATATTAAAGTTAGTTGAACACTTTGAACATTAGGTTTAAAAAAGGGCACTTATAAGTGCCCGCAAAAAAATATGGTTATTTACGTTTGTCGTCAGTAAATGATGTTATGTTATTTGTCATTTTGCCAACAGAAGTAAAAGTTTCATCTAATGCTTTACTGATCTCATCTAATGCTTTGTCGATTTTTTCTGAGGATGATTTTTATCAATCTTACCAATAATAATATTTTTCCATAGGAAATTTTTTTTCATTATCATCGCCTCCTAATAAGGAGTATACAATATAAAGCTATGTGAGTTTCAAAAAATGTAATTTCATAAAAGAAATGTTTTTTTAGAAAGAATTAAGGAGATGGAATTAATCTAGTTACTGAATACTTTGAGGATGATGAACCTAATCAAGTCGTATATAATCATTTTACTAAATTAGTATGTAAATTTGTAATTACAGTCGGAAAGAAATTTAATTTCAGAGATAAAGAAATATTAAATAGTATCAGCTTTTTTATATGAATACAGGAGGAATCAAAATGTCAGCAGAAAAAAAAGTATCACTAGGCGTTGTTGGAGTGGATTCTGGCCAATTATTGATTATTGATCCATGTTACATTAATAGCGAATGGAATATGGAAGGTAGTCCTGTGGCTATCGAATTTTGGGGAAAAGATCAGGATGAATTGTCTCAAATTTTAAAGAATCAAGATTATAAAGTGAATGATGAGGAAACTTATAAATTAATTGAATGTAATGAAGTCAATGCAAAAGAAATTTTTACTTATATTCAAAAAATCATTAAAGAAAACGACCTTTTTGTTAGAACTTTAATCAAAACAGATAGTAGTTATGATACAGTATGCAAAATTACTTCCAATAGTGATAAACAAGGTGGTCAACTAAATTACAGCGGAGACCAGGAAGGACTAGGCGTAGCATTTCGTTCAGGTTTTGGAGATGGTATATATGAAGTTATTGCTACTATCAAAGACTGTGGTTCATGGGGTGAAAGAGTCTCTAAGGTTGAGATAATACTAATTGAAGATGATGAACTGGATGATTGATGATATAGGATAGCTTTTTGAGTTCTCTACTGGCGTAATGTTTTTGATTCCTATAAAATCACTTTATTCCTATTTTTAAGTTTTCAACAAGAATACGAAAAGTGATTCGATTTAGAAAAAGGTTGAATTCTTGAGACTTTCTGGACCAAACACTCTTAATGTTACGTCATTGTAGTCTTCCAGAGTATTTCTAGTAATTTTTCGATGATGCTTAGATATAAAATACTAACCGGTTACAGAATGGCCCAGGTCCCAAATAATTTTGAGCCTGGGCTTTTATTAACTTTTGGAACAGGAGTTGCCAAAATATTTTACTTCCTAGCTTGGATTAAGGTGAACCAATCATTTCCGTTAAATTTACCAGAAACTCTGTATATTGGCTGATAGAAACCTTTTGTGTCGTACATATACGAAAGCTCAATTAATTCAATTTCAAGTTGATCGCCTTTTTTTATAATAAGTTCTTCTTCCTTTACCAGCGCATTATATTTTATTTGGGGAAACTCTCCATTCTTAATTCGCTCATATACCTCTGCAGGAGACAAGATGTTTACTACCCGTATAAATTGATTTTTTTTAAGACTGTATGTCAACGAATAAACACTGCCATCCGGTTTAAGACCCAGACCTATATCTCCACTCCAATAATCTGTGTTTAAATCAGTGTTATCTGGAAGGTCCCATTCAAATTTTCCATCCTCCAATACAGTAAATGTAGCACCTGTAGGTATTATAGAAAGATCATCCATAAGTGCCTTCGCCTTTTTAAGCATTGATTCTTGCTCGGTAAATGAAGTTTGCTCTGGCGTATAATTGTTCGCTGTTAATGACCATTGACCTTCTGAACTTATAAACAATTTATATTGTACCCCAACTTTGTCTACCATTAAAATCTCACGATCGCCCTTATAATCCTGTGTATTTACCACTGATAAACCTAATTTCTGTTGTAAAAAACCTTCTATGTCATCATTTTTAATAATATTTTTATTTACTGGAGCAACTGTTGATGCTGAGCTTAACTCCAATGAAGTTGATATATGAACATCTGACATATTTGATTTTGTATAGGCGTTTATTGCTAAATGACCGAACTCCTGTTGGGTGTAAACAATATTCATACCAACAAAAATCAAACCCAATAATAGAGGTATGGAAAGGTTTCCAATCAGATTTTTCATTTTTACTTTTTTGCTACGTCCAATGGAAGCAGCTAATCTATATAACTGGTATCCAATAATGCCACCAAGTGAGTTGTTTATTAAATCATCCAGTTCAAAAATTCCTGCTCCTGAAAGTGTCTGATACGTTTCAATAGACGCTGTAGCACCTATAACTACAAGAAGAAGCCACTTAAATTCTTTTAATTTAGCGATAAGTAAAGGTAATAAAACTCCTAATGGTACAAACATTAATATATTAAATAGACAATTTTGGAGATCACGTAAGGAATATTTTTTCCATGCGTCAATATAACCACTGAATGGATGAAGGTTCATCTCCATGTAGTGTGAGGTACCGCGGCCAATAATCGTTAGCTCCAACACAAAAACAATATATCCGATGAAGACTGCGCCAAGAATAAGTTTCTTAATAGAAATCTGTTTTTTGTGTTCTGATTGTCGTTTTTGATAAAAGTAATAATAGAGTGCAATCAGTAAGGACTCTATGCCAATAATAATAAGTACTGGTAACATTAAATAACGAATATTGCTAAAAATTTCTGTAATATCCAAGGTGAGATGCTCCTTTTTTCAGATGCTGATTTTCAAACGCTACATGTTATGCGAGAGAATTCTCAATACTGTCGACCTTCATCATTGTAAATGGAAATTATTAATAATTAGAAAGAATATTTATGAAGATTTTCTTAAGGATTTTCATTATTTAACAGTATTCTTTTTTTGGTTCAATGTTGGTGAAAATGGAGAAGAGGTAGCTTGAGATATAATATAAAGATGATTAAGGACATTTTGGGCTCATTGAAAAAGGTAAGAGGGTCCAATGTAATTTGAAACAATATAGTGATATAATAGCTATTTTTAGTAGTTAATAATAATAAAAATCTCAAAAAGTACTTAGATAAGAGATTGGGCAGAGAATCATGTCAGCTAGCTATTGTTATAGAAGGAGTATACAAATTGGAGGTATATGAATGAATATGAAAAGCCCAATACCGAAGTATAAGGCTTTTCTGATTATACAATCTATTTAAAATTAAAGAATCGGTGTTAGCTCTGAGTTCGCAAATCGTTGGGCATCGATGATAACACCTGAAGCTGTACGTCCGTAAACGCTATATAATCCGCCAGTTTGATTTGGAGCAATTTCAACCTCATATTGGAACGCACCTGCTACACTTGGAGTTACAAAAGTAGAAGCATTAGCAGCAGCGGCAAAAGGAGTTGTAGATAGTAATTGTCTTGAACCGTTAAGTTTAAAAACTCGGACCACCCCAGTAAGTAACCCCCCAGTGAGATTAAGAACTTTGATACGAACGTTAGCAGCATTAGCTGGTAGATTTCCTGAATTTTCAATTGGACCAGTAGTTAAAGGCATATAATATTCACCTCCTCAAAAATAAAAATTTATAATCTGCAGATTACATTTTTATAGTATGTAGTAAACTATTACATTCTCTAGACTTATTGATCATATTTCTAAAAGTAAAAAGAAATATGAGGATTAATTAGTAGAAGATCATTCAAAAGAAAATCTGTAAACAAGGTGAACCAATATACCAAGACGTAATACCTTAGTAAAAACACCTATTTGGCGTAGAGGGCCATGATATGGTAGTAAAATCGAAGAAGGGTTTTATGACAAAAAATAAGAGGGGCGACATGAGGTATTATAGTCAATTTTTAAATGCTAAATCTATATAATATGGGATCATTTCAGAAAGATGAATGTGTTGGACAGTGGATAATCTGAATGGATATAAGGCATCTATTGATAAATCAAAAGGATGCACAAAGCGAGGAATAGAATGGTAATGGGCAAGCAGGGGATAGCAAGGCAGGGCTTTGTCTTATTCTTTCTTAATTAAGTAAATCAATAATTTTTATTAGTAAAATCGATATAAACGATAAGATGAATATCTAAAAAATAAGTGAATGCAAACAATGTTAATGCAATCGTAAATGATATAGATACAAGAATTGAAAATATTTCTCTATGAATTCCTCCATTGTTACGGATATCTAATTATAGTGAAAATATTTCAATCACAGAGTCTATTATCTGTCTTTTGTGGATAGAAATTATTAAAGGGCAGCTCTGCATGAAGCGGCCCTATAAAACGATATGGGACTATTTGAACTTGTGAAGTTTCTTAACTTTCATTGAAGATACTTCTCCACAATTAGTACAAATAGACAATAGTAGTGGGGAGCTCGAAAAAATTGAAATTGAGTCTAATGGTCTTACATTTGCATTAACACCACCTAATTCACCTTGTGTAAAGGTATCACCACCACATATTTTACAAACTAATTTATCATTTTCCATGAAATCACCCCGTTGTGTAATTATGTAAATTGTATCATAAAAAGGGCAGTATAGTTGTTACGTGTTACAGCTCAATTAGTCAGCTAAGATACTTAATCACATAAGAAGGAAAATTATGTGAAAAGCGCAAACAGTAGGATTTTCGTGCTTGTTATTGAGGTTATTTACGAAGTATTCAACATGGGTTTGAAACTATAGAATAAAATCAATTCAATGCTTAATGGAGAAGCTTTAAGATTTTCAATTGGACTGCTCTTTAAGATACTAGTAAACCAAGAAGCACAATTATTTCCTTGGTCATTTTTTATTAAACTTAAATTGAATTAATTTACTAGTACAAAAAATGCAATAAAACTCAATCCATATAAGCCCATAAATCCAAGGCTCATTTTTAATAATTTAGTTCTGATTGAAAAAGCTTTTTGAAAACCTTCTTTAAAAAGATTCACAATGAAAATAGAAACTGCTAAGAATATTGATGCCATTGCAATGAGTAAAGTAATTTGTTCCAATAAAATAACCCCCTGTGATGATCTGTATTGTAGAATAATAAATAGATTGATCAAACTGATAAGCACTAACACATTACTCATACGAATGCCAGAAACTTGTCGTTCATTTATTTCAATTTTCCAAGCATCAACAATTCCTCTCAGTAAATCGATAATATTAAAGAATGTCCAATCTTCTTGCTCTAATAAATCAATTATTTCATCACCATATCGTTTTCTTCAACTTCTTGGATACAAATAAATCAACCACCTCATATTAATCCAAGCCTTTTTGCTCCGAGTGCAGTTACTACTTGGATTTCTTTGATTTGATTGCTTAAATATTCACGTCCTTCATCTGTGAGTCTATATGGTTTTTTACGATCATCTGATTCAAGGACTTGAATATAGCCTGCTTTCTCTAAACGGGTAATTGCTCCATATAAAGTCCCAGCACCTAACTTAATACTATAATTTTTTTCAATGTCCTCCATAATCGCATAGCCATGACAATCTTTTTCTGCCAGGCTAATCAAAATAAACAATGAAGGCTCGGAGAATCTATCTTTTTTCATGTAATACCTCCTTTAAATATTATTACGTTTCACGATATAACGTATAACGTAATAATAACCGTAACTTAGAATGTATGCAATAATATTATTTAGACGTAATGATTTTTGAAAAAGTTTTTACTTTAAAACATACTTATTAAAAGCAATTATTATAACTATTTTCATTGTGATTTCACCCCTGAAACAAATATTGAGCATTGACACAAAAATTCGGTGAGTCTTTCTTAAAAGTCAATGACGAAAGGAAAATTATCAATTCACAAGAAATCTTTATTGTTAAAAACCTTTACATAGTACACCTGAAAGGACAAACAAATTGACTGTTAGTATGCCAGTAAAAGTAATAATAATTGATGTAACTAGCAATATAAAAACTAAGTCTATTAGTATTCATATTGTAAAACATTAGTTCCAAAGGGGCTTTGTATTTAGAAGAAATTATTCAAGAGAGAAAACATTACATTCACTATTCATATTAAAACTCGATTGTATTGTTCAATTAATGTCTATATTGTAGAGTATTTAGTGCCCTAAAAATGATTAAGCGGGGAGTCATTTTTAAAATTACTAATAAGGGACAATTTGATTTATTATATTATATAATTGATGCGTTTACAGAAACAAGGTTTGGTGAAATCCAGCAGGAGTAGTCATCTATGAAAATTTAAATGAAGAGTTTATGCAGAAATTTGCTGCAGAAGTTCGTTTTTCAGAAACAGCATTTATTAAAAAATTAGACAATAAGAATTTCGAAATAAAATTTTTTACACCGACTGCACAGGTTGAACTTTGTGGACATGCTACAGTTGCATCCTTTAAAGCCCTATTAGACAGTCATGCCATTGAAGATAACAACACCTACTATATGAAAACACTCGCTGACAAGCTTGCTGTTAAGGTGAATTCAGGATTTATAATGATGGAACAGCTGAACCTAAGCTTGGAAAAATATTTGATGATTATGAGGTTTTGTCTGAACTTTTTAATATTGATAAAAGTCACAAAAATCTAGTACCTCAAGCCGCAAACACTGGTCTTTGGGATATAGTGCTTCCAATCAAAACAAAGGTGGCCTAGTATGCTTCAAATCCTGATTTTAAAGCACTTGCTGAATATGCAAAGATGAATAAAGTAGGAGGATACCATGCATTTACGCTAGACACAGAAAAAGGAATAGTAGAGAGTAGAAACTTTTGTCCACTCTACGGAATTAATGAGGAAGCCGCAACAGGTACTTCAAATGGGGCATTAACCTATTATCTTTTTAATAATCACGTATTAAATACATTTTATCAAGAGTACACTTTCTTGCAGGGATATAGTATGGGTAGACCTTCTATTATCATAACAAAGTTAATTAATAAGAATAATCCCAGAATTATGGTAGGTGGCAATGCCATGATATTGACAAAAGGTGAACTTTACTAAGCGTTCTACATATACTTTTTCACAATCGGGTGCTTTTACCGAACAATCTGCGGAAATGGTACAGTAAATCTAAATAAAAATACTAATGAAATAAAGCCTTTTAATGAACAATTACGGTGACAAAGCCCGGAAATGATATATTGGTATATCTTAGTATAAGATAAGGAGTAAAACTATGAATAAATTTAATAAGACGTTAGCATATGTAAATGAATTACTTTATGAACCAAATAATTTAACTATAAAAAATATCCAAGAAGAAACTCAAAATTCAGATTATGGAGCTGGAATATTTCAGTTAAATTCTAAATCGGTTAGATTTAGAGTCGCAAAAATAACACCTACCAAGGTTGGACAGTTTGTTTCCTTTTGGGAAAAGGATGAAGCTAATAAAAACCAAGCATTTTCATATGATAATGCCACTGATTTATTGGTAATCAATACTTTTAATGATAATGGGGATTTTGGTCAATTCGTTTTTCCAAAAGAGATTCTTTTACAACAAAACATCCTTAGAACCTCTAGTACAAAGGGAAAAATGGCAATTAGAGTTTATCCTAGGTGGGATACTCCCACTAGCAAACAAGCGATAGCGACACAAAAGTGGCAATTACCGTATTATTTCCATATTAGTGATATGAATAGTTTACCAATACATGAGCTATTAAAATTATACGCCAACTAAAATTAGATATCTTTAACTGCGTCATTCAAATAGTTACTGTACACGTTGAAGAAAGAAACTATAAAAGGGTCACCAGTCTAGGAGGCGACCCTAATCGGAAATGTTAATACCCTGTAGTCATGAAAGTAGCGCCGACAATAATTAAAAGAATAAATAGAACGACAATTAGAACGAATGATGAGCCACTAGAGCCACCACCGGAGTAGCAGCCATTATTAATGCCACCAACATTTCCACCATAGTATCCCATAAGTATCCCTCCTTTCTACAATCTATAATATGTTGTCTGAAGAGAAGGAGTAGGGGTGTTAAACCATTCAGCTAAAGGCATAGAAAAGTATATTTTTGTTAGATAAGACAATAAAAAAGGTCACTTGGGATGGTAGTGACCTTTTAAAAAAACTTCAGGAGGTGTAAGGCTAAATTAGCTTTACCTTACTATTATTATGATGTGATAGCTATGTTTGTATAGTGAATTGCCTGTGAAATAGATTTAAAAATAAAAAAGTCGTAGCTTCGTCGTACGCTACAACAAACTAATTAACAATATGAAGAAAATAATCAGTAATTAAAATAAAAAAGCCGCAGCGTCATCACACGCTACAGCCTTGAACTAGTTTTGCCCTTTAATGGCTTCGTCATATAAAGATTATAACACACCAACTAATGTAAGACATAGGGGGCAGAACTATGCTAAAAGAGACACCACCCAAAGTAAATAAATTTTTATTGGACCAATGGATTAAGGATTATCACTGGACGGTAAATACAGTGAAGAAAATGCGAAATGATTTATCAGTAATTGGGGCAAAAACAGCACAAACGCTATAGCAAGCTAATGAACAATATGAAGGTTTTATGTAGAAGGGAGAAAGTGATGCAAATTAAATTAGAAAACACTTTCGTTATCAGAAGGAGATAAGGCATTTGAACAAGCCTTAAATTTTGTTTCAAGAGTGTTCTAAAGCTAGAATTAAAAATATCTTTATTACGAAGACTTATCGCTCATAGGAACGACAAAATTATCTTTAAGCTCAGGGTCGTACTAGACCTATGCAAATCGTTACCTAGACACTAACCAGCAATCACAAATCACGCCTAGCTGGGAATATTGCTGTTGAACCTCCACATTCTCTTTATGATGTAAATACACTTACTCGAGTAGGTGCCATTGCAAGAAAGCTAGGTATTACGTGGGGTGGCGATTGGGTAGGTAGTATTGATCGTCCGCATTTCGAGATTAAAACATCTTGGAAGATGTCTGCAAGTTATAAACTAGAAGGAAAAGTAAACGTACCTACTAATAGCAAAGGGCAAGTACAACTAATCATAGAAGATAAACCGAAGGAGGAAATCAAAGTGACTCAAACATGGAATCCCGGTTCACCAGCAATGAAAACTGAAACAGAAAACTTTATTGCACAGGCGGTTAAAGACGGCATCGTTCAAGAATCACATTTGAAGGATTTACAGAATGGCGTAATGACCACTGATTGATTAATGGGTTTGTATATTACAATTTAGCAACGTAGAAGTAAATAAGTATTGTTCAGTTTTTGTTGAGAATGATGTAGTAATCTATCAATGTCATTGTAAACAAATGAACACGCATATACCAATGACGAAGCCCAGATACTCAATTAATTTTGAGCCTGGGCTTTTTTTATTTCCAGAAATTACACTTGATAAAACACGAGCGCTTGACCTGAAATAATACAAAAGAACGTTCTGAATAATGAAGTGCGATATTTAAAAAACAAGTTAAGAATCATATATGTTTGAATTATGTTATAATTCATATAAATATTTATTGATGGAACAAAACTTGTGATAAATCTATATCCCCCAGATTTGTCCGTTATATGATAGGAGTGAAATTTTAATGAATAGTCCAATTTAATATCCCCTAATAAACCAAAATTCGAATGAAGAATTGGGGGATATAAATTTTAATGAATAGTCCAATCTAATATCCCCTAATATACAAATTTCGAATGAAAAATTGGGGGATATATAATGAAAATGAATAGAAATTTTTCTTTATTACTATTGGGCCAGTCACTCGCTAATATAGGCGATGTATTATATATAGTTGGTGTTATAAGTACAATTTTTATGTTAACAGGTTCTGCAATTGCAGCATCGATTGTTCCATTTACGATTGCTTCTTCTATGTTTATATCCAGTCTGCTGACACCTCTTTTGGTTGAGAAATTAAATCTTAAATGGTTACTTGCTGGGTCACAAATAGTAAAGACGATTTTACTCTTTATTCTAGGGTTTATGTTAATCGGTTTAACAGCAGCTAATTATTATTTTATCTTTTTAATAATAGGATTGATTGCTTTTTTTGACGGATGTGCAAATCCAATAAGACAGACATTGACTCCATACTATGTTAAACCTGAATATCTAATTCAAGCTAATGGAATTGCAGAAACAATTACGCAGATCATACAAGCAGGTATGTGGTTCGTAGGAAGTTCATTGCTAATTATTATGAGTTCTCAACAACTTATTTGGTTAGTTGGATGTTTATTTGTAATTGCAAGCATATTACTTTGCCTTTTAGAAAGTGTAAACCATGAAACAACGGAGCAAAAAGGGAAACTAGAAAAGATTAAAGAAGGCTGGAAAACTTTATCTAACACTCCAGTATTAAGAAGGATTGCTTGGATAGAATTTTTGGAAACAATTGCAGCAACAGTTTGGATAGCTGCTATTTTATATGTGTTTGTCAACGAAGCTTTGAACGTTGATGAAAAATGGTGGGGATTTATCAATGGAGCTAACTTTTTAGGTCTTATTTTAGGAAGTGCTTATTGTATTAAATTTTCATCTTTTGTTGAAAAGAAATTAGGAACCTTTATTTTTGTCGGTTCATTCGTAAGTTTCTTATTCACAATATTATTTAGCCTAAACAGTATTCCAATCATTTCATTACTTTTATCGCTCTGTGTAGGGCTTTTTGAACAAATAAAAAAAATTCCTCAACAAACGGTTATACAAACTAGCGTGTCAAAAGAACAGTTGTCAACCGTTTATACCTCATTAGGTGCTATCGGAACTGGGATTTTTGGCGTTGGATCACTTGTTATGGGACTATTAGCTGATTTGTTAGGGATTAGAGTTGTATTCGTTATTTCGGGGCTATTGCTTGCGATAGTAAGTTTAATTGCTCATAAAAATAAGCAATTGTTTGTTAGAAATGTTATGGAACAATAAAATTAAAGGTGTAGGGTTTTGTTAGCTACAATTTCCTTTGTTTTTTAAAAGACTGTGTGATAGATTTTGAAGTAGGACCATCATTTTTGATGGTCTTTTTTTCTTGAATTATTGTACGAATAGGAGGTTTAATTAAACAAAAATAAAAAAGACCACTCCTCAATAGGTGGCAATAAATAGACTTTATCAAAAACACTTACTTTGGTAGGTGTTAGAATACAAAAAGGATTTACAGAATGGTACAATGACCACTGATCGATTAATTGGGTTGTATATTACTATTCAGCAAAGACGAAATAAATAGAAAAGATAAAGACCAGCAAAGATAAATTAGCGAAGCTGGTCTTTTTTAATTGCAATGAAAATACCACTCTTTTGAGTGACATGTAATTTATTCAAATTCTTTTGCAATTAATCCAGGTAATGAAATATCAAATCCAGCTTGAGATTTGTAAGAATAGGAGCCGTAAATTTCTCCGTAAACAGTTATAATATCGTCATCAACATAATCTGTATACCCTGCATATTCTATGAAAATAACATCATTAACATCATAGCCATAAGAATTCGGTGTTACAGCAAGTCGAATGTTTGTAACGTTGTCACCTTCGAGAATTTGTAGAATCTTTCCTTTATATTTTACGTATTCGCCTTTGTATCGATCTGGATTCTTTTTCAATTGTGGATAGTCAATAGTCTTTGCGTTTGCTTTTTTAGCAGCTGCATCTTGCTCAGCTTTTATACGTGCTTCTTCTTCCGCCTTAGCTTTAGCTTCAGCTTCTTCTTTTGCTTTTTGTTCAGCTACTGCTTTTTGTTCAGCTACTGCTTTTTCCTCAGCTTCTTTAGCTTCACGTGCAGCCTTCTCTTCTGGTGTTTCTTCCTTAGGTTTAGCAGCAGTTTCAACTTTTTCCTTATCAGTATCTTCGGATGTTTCAGTAGAGTCAGTTGCTGCCAAGAAACCGATAAAAGATGCAATCATTAAAGCGATTGAAATACCAGCAAATTTAATTTGTTTTTTTCCCTTCAAACTATCTTTTGACCCTGTTGTGACCCATCCATATAGTATAAGGTTGAGTAGATTTGATTCAAAAATCCTTTAAAATAAGTGGAAATACGAATCTATGAGTAAGAATGATAAATATTGATATTGATGCAGCAATGGTTAAATACGCATATAAGAACGTAAAAAATACGATATTGGTTTTACAAAAAATATAAGTTGTTGTAAATCAGTTTTTTTGTTATATTTTTACTATTAAAACCTGTCCGGATGAAAAGTTTTTTGTCTATGTATTATTGAGGTACACTTTTTAAAAAAGTAACGTGTACCTCAAGCTGTACCTCAATTAAATACATTTAGTTAGAAAGGTATAGAAAATGTCCTTTCTGCAAATCCTTCATCTTATGCATATCTCTAAAATTAGAAACATCAGGTTAGAAACCAAGGTCATAAGTTATGCTTATGATAATTTTTTTATAAACCCTTTGTTTATCAAGGGTTGGGGAGGGGCTAACCATATTGGTGCCCCAAAAAGTGCCCCATTTAAAATAGAAAATAGCGTTTTAATCGAAATTAACAATTTCACTTAGAACTTGCATTGCTCTTTTCTCTCTGTCTGCAAATGAATGCGCATAAGTTTTCAAAAGGGTAGAAGTAGTCATACCAAGAATTTTGGCAATCGTTGTTGGTGGTGTGCCTGAGGCAATAGAGATTGTAGCAAATGTATGACGTAAACCATGTGGAGAAATTAGTTTAACATCATACATTTCATGCATTAATATTAAAGTTAATCTTGCTGCATTCTGATTTAGAGGCTTGCAAGTCTTACTAATAAAAACAAGATCTTCCTCGTTATGTTGAATACCATAAATTAACTTTCTTTCGATACACCATTTTCGATAGCGATCTAATTGTTTACTTAATACTTCTGTCATATCAATACAACGAATGCTATTAAGTGTTTTGGCAGAACGTTCCCCATAAAAATCACGTGTTCGGTTGATATAAATTAAGTTATTCTTAAAATCAATATCTGACCAACGTAAGCCTCCAGCCTCGCCTCGTCTCATCCCTGTAGCAGCTAGAATAGATATTAAAGTGTATCTAGAAATATCACAAGATTGTCTTACACATTTAAGCAATAATTCTAGTTCAGTAGGAGTCAAATAATTTCCTTCAACTTCATCATTATTTAATTTTTCTACTCTAGGCAATTCAGCTTTTGCAATACGATTTTTATCTAAAATATCATCTTCCACTGCAGCATTTATACATCCAATAAAAAAATTATGATACATTTGAATGCTTTTTGGTGCGGCAATTAAAGATAATTTATCAATGAATTCTGACTGATAAATACTTTTTGAAAGTCGAGATAATTTATATTTACCGATATATGGTTTAAGATAAATTTCAATAACATTTCGATAAGTTTTAGGGGAGGTACCTTTCCATTTTGATTTTTTACGGTCAAAATAAATATCTACCCATTGAGCAATTGACATGTTCTCATTAAATATTATTTTTTCTCCACCATTTAAAACAGTAGCTTTTAATGCTGTTAATGCCTTTTCAGCTTCAACACTTGTGTCAAAATTTTGTTTTGTCTTTTCTCTACGTACCCCTATATGGTCATAAAATTTATAACGATACGCATACTTCTTTTTCTTATTGGAATCATAATACCAATATATATTTTCCTTTTTAGTACTATTGAGTTTTTTTCTAACCATTATTGTCCACTCCGTTTCTATATTTTGTATGGACAGGTACGCAACATAGAGTTTTAGAGTTGAGGACAAATTAAGCATCACTCCTTTCAAAAAAAGAATGTATGTTCTTTTTGAGGGTATTAAAATAGCCCCTTAAATTTTAGTTCCACTAATTCCACTGGTACATTATGTAAGGCAGCTATATCATATATTGTCATTTGGTCATATGAATCAAATAAATTTTCGTTTGGTATTAAGAGATAAGCAGAAAATAGATTTGCTTCTATTTCTAACTTATCCGTTGAAAAAAATGTATGTCTTTTAAAAAACAATGTATTCACAAGAGGATGAAGTATCGAGTGTCCTAATTCATGTGAACATACCACACGTTGCATCTCAGGTTCTAAATTGTTATTGATATGAATTATAGGCATTCGTTTGTATGTCCTAAAATATCCATACACATTCCCTAATTCATGGTATAGGATGATGATACCTAACTCTTTAGCAATCTTAAATGGATCATTTGTTTTATATTTTTTTATTAAATGTAGAACGATTTCTTCCACACCCATCCAATCAAGCCCCTTTATTACTCTTTATCTACCCTGTATTTTTTAGGTGTAAATTTTTTCTTAGCTAATCTTTTTGCTAGTCTCATGGAGTTTTCTATGGATGCTAATAAAAGTTCTCGATCTTCCTCATCTAAATCGTCTAATGTTAAACCATCATAGTTAGCATAACTACCACTATCCACACCATTAAGAACTTTCTCCAAATCCTTTTTTAAGTCTTTTTCATCTTTTTCTGTTAATGGGGGTAACATTTCACCGTTGTAGTCAATATAACCAGCTGCTTTCATTAGTTCGTTGTAATCTATTTTAAGAGCATGGGCCAATTTTTCAATTGTAGGAGGTTTAGGTACACCTCGTTTTCCTGTTTCTATTCTTGATAGCTGTGAAGAACTTATTCCTGAATATAAGGAAAGTTGATTTATAGTTAAACTTTTTTTTGCACGAATAGATTTTAAATATTCCCCGAAATTATTCATAGAAAAAATCACCTCCAACATTATGTAATATCTAAATATTAAGCAGTTTCATTCCCAAAAGGCAATTAAATGAAAAGAAAAATCAAAAAATGTGTTGCCAAAAGGGGAAAAATGTTTTATATTTATGCCATAAGGCAATTGCCAAAAGGGAAGGTGAGGTAATGAATCAAGATATTCAAATTAGAAAAGACTTTTTAAGTGACTATTTAAAACAAAACAATTTAACTGAACGTGAATTTGCAAAATTAATTGGTGTTGCACATAGTACAGTGAATAGAGTTTTAAACGGTAAGCGGAATCCAGGTAGCAAATTTATTGCTGGAATTTTGAAGCGGTTTCCTGAGTTAACCTTTGAAGAACTTTTTATTTTTAATAACAACTTGCCAAAAGGGGATAGAACGGCATAAAAGTAAATATAAACCCCTTTTCACCAACTAAATAAGTATTGAAAACGACACAGACAGAAGGAGGTAATATCATGAATCAATTAGTCGTTATTCAAAATCGTCAGGTAGTTACAACCTCATTGCAAATTGCAGAATCATTTAACAAGGAACATCGCAATGTTTTAAGGGATATTGAAGGGTTGCTCAAAACTGAGCATACCCAACATATGTTCTTTGAAGATACTTACGAGCATCCACAAAATAAGCAGTCTTACAAAATGTATTACACGAATCGAGACGGCTTCACGCTCTTAGCAATGGGCTTCAATGGTCATAAATCACTAGAGTTTAAATTAAAGTACATTCAAGCTTTTAATGCAATGGAGGAGCAACTTCAACCACAACCATTATCAGAAAAAGAACAGCTAAAAGCTTCTATGAGACTATCATTGGAAACTTCTGAAGAAGTAGAAACATTGAAAGTAGAAGTAAACGAAGTCAAGCAAACTGTTCAAACACTAGTAGACACAATGCGTATAGATGGCAATCAAGAAGCCCAAATAAATAAGCGAGCTCGAGAAGTGATTGTAATAGCACTAGGTGGAAAAGAATCTACTGCCTATAAAAAAGTAAGCCGACAAGTGTTTTCTGCTTTTTGGAGAGACTTTAAAAACCATTTTGAAGTACCTCGGTATGGAGAAATTCCAAAGACAAGGTTTGCAGAAAGCATCAAATTTATCTCTATGTGGCAGCCCTCTACAACACTCAGAATGGAAATTAATTCTTATAACCAACAGGAATTAAAACTTATTGAAGGGGGTGCCATCTAATGGTGACTCTATATGATAATGATTTGTCTCAAATGGTTTTGAAAACAGCTGGACTTACAAAAAAAGAATTACTAGAAAGATATGACCAAATGGCACAAGAAACAATCACAGAACGCACAATGTACTGGGATATTGATGATCTAGTACGTGAAACAAGATACAGTAAAGCATCTTTGGAAAAGTATATTACATGTGATCCTCGTATGAAGGTTCATCAAAGACAACTTGGACCGAGATTTAAGCGGGTGTGGTTATCAGAACCCACAGCCATAGTTCTCGAAGAGATACTTAATAATCAATTTGCATAAAAACATACCCGGACAGGTACGCAACATGTTGAGGAATCAAAAGACATCAAGAGAGGCGAGGGCAAATCGCCTCTATAAATACTACCAATCTTTTAAGGGGTTGGGGCAAACAACCTCTTAAATGTTTATAAGCAATTTTTTCATTGCTTATAATTCAAGTTTATTAGCATCAATTGGTAATTAGTAGTCCATTTTCAACTATAGTCAATTTCCGACTAAGCGAGGAGGTGGACAGATTGAATTTATTAAGTGCATTGGATTATCGAAAACTACTAAAAAAATTTCGAAAAAATGCAGAAATGACTCAGGAAGAAATTGCAGATAAGCTGAATATTTCCCAATCACATGTAAGCAAATATGAAAGTGGTCGGAAAATTATTGATATAGAGACTTTTATGCTTTGGACTCGTATTACTAATTCAGATGCACATCTAGCATCAGTCTTGTTTGGAGTTGATTTATTGAATACTGCAACTCAAATAATGCCCGCAATACCAATGTTTATAGGAGGAATGTCTGGATGGATGCTTTAAAAAAGCTTGAGCTAGAAATAGCAAAATTAAAGGCTTGTAGAGAGGATTTGTATACCGCTATCAATGAACATAACAATCGCGGTCAATTAAAAGAAGCCGCAGAATGTGGTCAAAAAATTAAAAACATATCAATTACTATATCTCGTGTTGAAGCTCATATCAGAGATCACAACAACTTTATGTGGCTTATCAATAATTTAGATTCTCGTGGAATCTTACCAGAGGAGTTGAAAAGGAATGTTCATTAGAAAAAAATCATGGGAAGCAATGACAACAAATGAAAAATTGATTGCTCTTTACTTCGCTTCCAGTAGAAAGCTGTCAGTTCGTTGGTCGCTAATAAAAAAAGCTGCTTAATCGGATGCACGATTAAACAGCGACTAACATATACAAAACCTATTATATCACAAAACTCAGGAGGTCACTATGAATATTGAAGTTTCATTACAAGATTCTAAATTAAAGGCAGAAAACATTCAAGATTTTCACATGAGCGATATTATCAAAGGTTTCTTTTTAACATTAAATAGCCTAGATGGTAATAACAACAATTCTATTAACAAATCTCCTATTAAGAAAATAGACTTCAAACAACCAGTTTCAAAAAATGAAAATACTCAGTCCAATGAAAAAATGACTACTGTAACAAAATTATCTTCAAAGATACTTCCTAAAATCAATGACGAACGAACTTTGAATACACCTATAGCTGAGTTGATTCAACAGCCTGAAGAACATTGGGTTACTGGTATAAAAGTGGAAGATGACGGTACTAATCGTTACAGAGCCTATTATTGGTGTGAATGTGGAAGTAAGGGCAAGAGATACGTAAATGAAAAGGATGAAATTGTAAATTGTAGAGATTGTGGACAAGAAATGGTTCTTGAAGCTGCTACTCTCAATTATCAAGAAAATGGGTTGCCTGAAAGAGACAGTTTCGGAAATTTCTTTATTGCTCGGGAAATGGTTAATACAAATTAAATGATTAGGCGATTGCGAGTCAAACTCGCTCTCGTCAAGCAGTTTGTAAATGGTTGGTTAGCCGCTTCCTACTGGGAATTTACAAGCTGCTTGATGGGACTAGCCATCAATCTATGCTGAAAGGGTGATGAAAATTAAAAAGGACTACTGTTCCAGCAGCAGTCCTAAAAAAGAAACTTTCAAATAATAGTTACTAACTATTTTACGTTACGGACTTCCAAAAATCAACTAGGAGGATATGTTCATGAATAGTCAAGAAAAGCCATTGACTTTAGCTCAAAAGCTTGTAGAGGTTCGCCGTAATATCGGTGGGTTTACAAAAGATGCACAGGGCTACAACTACAGTTATGTATCAAACTCGCAAGTATTATCTAAGATTCAAAACACTATGAACGATTTAGGTGTGTTACTAATTCCTAAAGTATTGGATCAACATTTTAAAGAACATCCATACAAAGATAAATATGGTAAAGATAAATTGGATTTTATCGTTTATGGAAGTATGACATATGTCTGGATGAATGCAGATGATCCCAAAGATATTATCGAAGTGCCATTTTATTATACAGGTGCTCAAGATGACGTTTCGAAAGCATTTGGAAGCGGGCTAACATACAGCGAACGTTATTTTATTATAAAATTTTTCAATTTACCTACGGATGCAGACGATCCAGATGCTCGTAATACAAGTGGTCATTCAAGTAGTGGAAATAATCAACCACAGAACAAACAACATGAAGCACCACCACAAAATCAATCAAATCCTACAGGACTGAGGACTCAAGAACAATTTAATGCAATAGCAAACTTGTTGAGTGAAGTTGCTGAAGTTCATGGCTCAGATCCTAATACCGTTTATAACGGTGCCATGCAGAAATGTAAAATTCCTGATAAGAATTCGGATATTTTAACAACGAAAGAAGCGGATAGATTAATTCAATATTTACGTGCTATCAAAATGCAAGTATCTCAATGAATTATGTACCACATAGAGTGTTATTGCCTCAATGGATTTTCGAGCAGGCAAAAGGAAATAAAGATGAAATTAGGCGTCTGGTGCTCACATACATGCAACGCTATCCACATTACAGAACTACTGAAATACGTGGTAGTTTCGCAATATGTGAGCGCAAAGACGAGATTTTATAGGAGGGCAAACGATGGAGAGCAGAAGCATCGTAAGAGTTGAAAAGAATAAGGATTATACAGTTATTAACAACACTTCCATCCAAGACACTAGACTGAGCTGGAAAGCAAAAGCCATACATGTATTTATGCTTTCTAAGCCAGACGATTGGACTTTTTACAATGAGGAAATGCAGCAATGGGCAAAGGATGGCAAGGACTCGTTTACAGCGGGGCTAAGAGAGTTACAGAAATACGGCTATGTAAAAAAAGAACGCCGTCGTATTGAAGGTGGAAAGTTTGATTATATAACGATTGTCTATGAAGTACCGTATATAGATTCACCGCATACGGAAAACCCGTCACCGGATGAACCGTACATGGGAAATCCGCTACCGGAAAAACCGTCGACGGATAAACCGTTAACGGAAAACCCGCAACTACTAAGTACTGATATACCAAGTACTGATTTACTAAGTACTAATACATTAAAAAATAATAATGATTATAGGGCTCCTGCTTACGCACCGACCAAAATGCCAACACCACCTACCAAAAATGCTTTCGCTTTTTATGAGCAAAATCATTTCGGGGCATTAGGTTCCATGATTGTATTGAAAATTGACACTTGGATTAATGAAATGTCCGAACCATTAGTAATACATGCTATGGAAAAAGCTGTTATGAACGGAAAAACTAACTGGGGTTATGTAGAAACTATTTTAAAAGATTGGTGGAATAAGAAGTTGTTCTCACTTGAAGCAATCGAAGCGGAGGATTTGCGTTGGAAAGATCAACGCATAAAAGCAACTCAGCAAGCTCAACTGCAGAATAGACCTCAAAGGACTTATCAGCAACCTAGACGAAAGGAGCGGGTGCCTGAATGGTTTGAAGATAGACATATTGATAATGCTGCTACACCAACAGAAATAACTGATCCAGCCAAACCTCCTATGGACTTTGAAGCAGAACGACAGAAAATACTAGCTATGTTAGGAAAGGCGGAATGACTATGAGCAGACATCAAAAAATCCGCAATCATTTAATAAAAGCACTGCAAGCTAAAGGGAAATCACTGGACAAGCTTACTGACAGGGCTTTATTAAAAGCAATCACTAAACATTAAGGGGGAGTCATAAATGTCTGAAAAAGTAAATGTTAATAGAACCGTTGCAGATGCTTTGGATGTACTGGTTAGAAAATACGGAGCAGATCGTTTGATAGAAAAATTTTCAAATTACAAACAACAATGTGTAACACATGACACAAGGAATGTAGATTTATTGGCACCTATCAGTCATTTATCAAATTATGAATTAGCTGAGATTTTAGTGTTTGGGTACAAAATTTCCGAAAGTCCGGAAGAACGTTTTAACTATTTTTATGAAAAATATTCAAAATCAGATCTTCGATTTGAGCAAGATTTCTTGAATGGGATGCTTGCAGTAGCAGAGTGGTTTGGCTTAGATGTCAAAGGGGTGAAGGAGTAGGTGGCACCAGTTAAATCCGTACCATTCCGCATCGTTACAAAACCTCGAACTGTTCAAGTAGGTGAAAAAATCGAGTTTGAAGAAAACTCAGCACGTATTACAACCATCAAAAAAATAGAATTTTTACCTGGTGATTTTATTGCAGTTATTGGTTTATGTAGGGAGGTTAGAGTGTGATTACCAATGAGCAAGTAGTAGATCGCATCAACAAACTCATAAGTGAGTATGAGTTCCCGCTTCCAGTCCTACAAGACGTACAAAAGCGATTAAGTGACAGTAATTGCCCACATT
>NZ_JBNNMG010000073.1:0-26796 GCF_050272555.1 Lysinibacillus sp. NPDC047702
ACCTCGCTGTGTTGTTTGGTCGTACTCTCAACTCTAGCGGATACAGATGTTTTTTTGTATTCTTTTTTAGCAAGAACAGATTTTGGTGTTGAGCCTTTTTTATTGATGAAAAAAATAAAGATTACTTAAACCTAATTAATGTTCAATTACAATTTGTAGTAAAATCTTCATACGATAAAGAGTTTGATGATCTTATCTTCAATCAAGACAGAGATAAGACACCGTTTGATTTATTTGAGGTTTTATTAAATGATTTTTATGGGAATCAATTAACTCCTTCTTGCATTGAGCTAGTAAATGATTTAATAGTTACTTATTTAAATGGATTTGCGACTTTTTTAATCTCTTTAGAAGACAGAGAATGGATTATTTCATTATGGAAAGAACAAATTAAAATGACCGAAATCTATATTCAATCACTTATTAATAAGAAAGAAATAATTTAAAGGCACATTTTCAAAAAGTATCACACGCCATAATAAGCATTTACACAAAGTGAAAAATGCACACTAATTCAATAAGCTGACGAATCTATTGATAAATTCATTTTTTATTTAGTTATAACATCATTTCCTCCCTAACGATAAATTCAGTTGGTTCGTATTGACAAAACAGTAGACTTTTATAATTTGTAAGGTACATAATATGAATGGGGTGTATTGAATGTTTATTAAAGTTGTAGATTATCATCAAAATTGGAGTAGTGACTACCAAAAAGAGGAACATTCTATTAGGACATTCCTTCAAGAAGAGTTGGTGAATAGTTTTCATATTGGAAGTACATCAGTTCCGGGACTAAAAGCAAAACCTATTATTGATATTTTATTAGTAGTTAATGATATTAATAACTTGGATTCATTTTTTAAGCAATTTCAAGAGATTGGGTACGAAGTTATGGGGGAATTTGGGATAACGGGACGAAGATATTTCCGCAAAGGTGGAGATTATCGTACACACCAAATTCATGCTTTTCAATATAGCAATATTGAGGAAATCGAAAGACATTTAGCATTTAGAGATTACCTTCGAGAGCACCCCGAGGTTTGTAAAAAGTATGGACAATTAAAGAACCAGCTTGCCAAAAAGTATCCAAATGATATAGAAGGCTATGGCGATGGGAAAAATGACTTTGTCAAAAATGTTGAAAAAGATGCTATTAAATGGTATTGGACTATCCGTTAATGAATGTTCATTTAATGGATGCCCTTCAAGATGAAATAGAATGTTAAGTAACATTATATTGGGGTGTAACGAATGAAAAAAGCAGTGAAAATAGCCTCCTAAATAAAATTTCTAATATTTAGGAGGCGTTGAAAAATGATTTTCAATAAAATTGATCGAAATAACTGGCATCGACACGAATATTTTGATCATTATATGACCCAACAAACAACATTTAGTATGACATCTGAAATAGATATTCGCATTCTCTATCAAAACATAAAAGATAATAATTTCAAGTTTTATCCAGCATTTATCTATCTGGTGACAAAAGCTATCAACACTAATATTGCATTTAGAACGTGTTTTAATAGCCAGGGAGAATTAGGTTATTGGGAAAAATTAAATCCAAGTTACACGATTTTTAATGAGGAAACACAGACATTTTCAAGCATTTGGACAGAAACATCGGATAATTTTAAACAGTTCCATCAGAATTACGAAAGTGATTTAAAGAATTATAACGGTAGGATAAACTTATTTCCGAAATCCCCTATTCCTGAAAATATTTTTCACATTTCAATGATTCCATGGTGTTCATTTACTGGTTTTAACCTTAACATTACTAATGGGGATAATTATCTCTTACCGATTATTACTGCCGGTAAATTTGTGCACAAGGAAAATGCTATTTATCTTCCTGTTTCTTTACAAATGCACCATGCTGTTTGTGATGGATACCATGCAGGCTTATTCATGAATTACCTTCAGAGTTTTGCTGATGAATCCTATGGTTGGTTATTAGATTGAATATAAAACCTATGAAAGCGTTCCTGTTTATTACAAGAACGCTTTTCTAATCTCCCTTTATGTAAAATTCACTCCACTACTAAACTATTAATTTGTTATTTTTCTCATAATCCATTCAATAGGTCCTCTTTTAAATTTTCTACTCCATAAAACAGAGAATAAAATACTCGCTACAAAAAACAATATCGTGAATACTAGTGAAAATGCTAACGTTTGGTTCTCTAATCTATTTACTAACGCTAATAGTCCAACACCAATAAATACATGGCTGACATAATGAGTTAATGTTAATTGTCCTGTTTGAATAAGTGATTTTGTCACCCATTGCCCAGCGAACTTTTCTGAGAAATAAATGGAAGTAACGATGACAACTATCGCAGAAGCGGAATTTGATAAGATATATAAGATATTTGGTGGAATTGGTCCAGTTTGAAACAAATATTCTGCACTGCTTACATCTAATACCGATAGAGATAATCGCATTAACGCCTTTGAAAGTACCTCTATTGTTATGAGTAAAAATAAAGAAATAAACAACATTTTATTTCTTACAGCTTTCTTCGATAAATCAAGTCTGCCAAGGATCATTCCAAGTAAAAAGAAACATACCCAAGGGAATACTGGATGATATCCATTAAACAAAAGATTTCTTAGAAAACCTTCAATTGTCCAAAAATCAAGATATTCCATAAATGGATGTTCAGGATGCCATCCTTTCATATAATTCATTATCACTTGTAAGATTTGTGATGTTATTAAAAAAAGACTAGATATGATGATCATGAACTTTGTAGAAGCTGCGATAAGAAATGATGCAATCAACATATAAACACCATAATAATGTAGAATATCTCCAGTCCAATCTGCCACATATAAAAGTAAACCTAGAATAAAGAGAAAAGCAGAACGTTTCCATAATTTCACTCTATTATCTTTAATATAAGAATGATTATCTCCATTTCTAGCTTTTCTTGTCATCAAAGCAACTCCAATACCAGCCAGCGTAACAAAAGTAGCAGACGCTCTTCCTTCAAAAAGTCCAGTAAACCATATAAGCCAATCCGGCCCATTCCCTACCGCTCCCATAATAATTTTAAAGTTTACTATGAGCATTCCAAACATAGCCAAGGCTCTAGCAAAATCTAACCCTTCAATACGTTTTGATTGTAACTGTTTAGTCATAAACGTTCCCCCTTAAGCTGCAATTTATATCTTCTAAAATCTAATAACTGAAAACTAACCTAAAAAAAAGCTCATTTTCAGTTTTTACCGACCGGTAAGTAAATATTAATTGATTCTTTTAACAAAATCAAGAAATTTGTATAACTCTTTTTAGAAGTCCAGATGAAGGCTTTATGACAACAGGGATAAAACTAAAAAATATATCCAAGTAAACAGGCAACCACGGTAAGGCTACGTGTTCACTTGGATAATTTTGTTATAATATTGAACCAGAGCGATTCCTTGTCTGAACCGAGCCAGTTTACCTTGGGCCTGAGCGATTCTTTGACTGACCTGAGCAAGTTTACCTTGGACCTGAGCGATTCTTTAACTGAACCGAGCACATTTCCTTTGAACCAGAGCGATTCTTTGACTGAACCGAGCAAGTTTACTTTGACCTGAGCGATTCCTTGACTGAACCGAGCACATTTCCTTTGAACCAGAGCGATTCTTTATCTGAACCGAGCACATTTCCTTTGATCCGGAGCGATTCTTTGTTTGACCTGAGCAGGTTTCTTTTGGACCAGAACAATTTTTCGACTGACCTAGGCAATTCCTCCACTGAACGGAGCACTTTTACCTTGGTACCGGAACAGTTTTTTTCAGTTGAAGTTTTATGTTTATTTTGATAAAAGAGATTTCTTCAACAGCAGCATGTTCATCAATACTAACTCCACTCCAGTATAGATATTGCACGTTAATTAACAATGTGATGTTAACGGGAACATAAAGTTACCTTGTAGTAATTCTTTTTTTGTTAAGACAAATAACGCATCATCATCATTTGGCATAATGGTTGCTGTCATGTCCTTGATTGTAAAATCAGGTGTGAAATAAAACACCACTTTTTTCGTTGTTTTCTTTACAATACTTGCTAATACAGCTTCCACATTTTGAGCATTAAACGAAATGATATCGAAAATATGCAGCGTATCTTCTTCTTCCTCCACTAGCACAATTGTTTCTAAATCTTCCACATAGAAAATGGCCTCATGAAATACTACCGTAAAATAAAACATTAATAAACTTTCATTACGCTCAACATCTAAAATCATTGAGTTAACATGGCGATTCTTCGCAAATTTTTCAAGTAAGACAAGATCATTTTCACTAGAAAGCTGCTTAACTTTCGCATCTATCTTCATTCGAATGGAACTTTCTGCTAAATTTAAACTAAACTCACTTTCATTTAGACGTGTAAAGCCAAACTTCGGATAAAAATCCAATACCGTATCATTTGCAAAAAGATACATGAAATCACAAGTATTTTCGTGTTCTTTCATAATATGCTGCATTAATTGCTTAGCCAAGCCTTGATTGCGATAATTTTCATCTGTCATTACTGTACCAATCTGAATGCCTTTATACACTTTACCATTAATAATTATTGACATTTTGTTAATTGAAGCATTTGAAATAATCTTACCTTCGTCAACAAATGAATATGGTATATATGTGTCATTCCAATACCCTTTGTTATACCAGGCTCGAAAATCTAATTTGAATGTTTTCATTACTAAGGCATTAAAACTTTCCTTCAAGCTTTTATTATTTCGATAATCACTTACTAATTCATATTTTTCCATTTCAATTCCCTCCAATTTTTGTTTCAATCGCTTTGTTGCATTGCATGTATTTTATGGGAATTATCACCTCCTAAAAACAGCAAAAGACTTTATGAGAATAAACTCATAAAGTCTTTTTATACGCAAACTTAAGTATTGAAAATCAAATCTAATATCTTAGTTTGATTTAATACTTTATTATTTGCTTATATGGATTAGACAACATTTGCTTCTCTCAATTATCGCAAAAGGACATAACTAAATAAACCTATAATTTCTTAAAATTATAGAATAGCCCTAATTATTAAATTCGTTGGAATTTAATTTGCGATAATAAGTTTTAGCATAAAAGTCTAATCTCCCTTCTGTTTTCGGATTGTATTTATTTTACCTTGCATTCTCTTTTTTGTAAAATTTTCTAGCTATATATTTTATAAAAAAGCGTTACCCCAAGTCTTTTCCGATTAAAAAATGAAAGTGGGTGTTTTCTCATTATAAGCGTAGTGAAGCATCTTACGTATAACTTCACTACGCTTTTTTTGTTAGTTACATCTAACAAATAGGGCAGTGTATTTATGCCTCTTTCAATTCTGTCATTAAAATCTTATCAATTTCATGATTCGGAAGTGGTTTGCTAAAGTAATATCCCTGTGCTTCTTTACACATTTGCCCATGTAAAAAATTAACATGTTCTTCAGTCTCTACCCCTTCAGCAATAACTTCAATATTCAGATTGTGTGCTATGTCAATAATCGACTTAATAATCGCCTGATTGCTAGAATTCAAATTTCTTACAAAAGACTGATCAATTTTTAAACGGTCAATTGGAAATTGACTTAAATAACTTAATGAACTATAGCCAGTTCCAAAATCATCTATACTTATACTGACACCCAGACTTTTTATACGCTTTAAGACACGAATTGTATAATTGACATCTAATGCCATACTTTCTGTAATTTCTAACTCCAAATACTCTGGCGTTAAGCCTGTTTCATCAAGAATTTCACCAATAACTTCATGTAAGTTATTTTGCATAAATTGACGTAAAGAAATATTGACTGCAATCGTTAAGTTAGGATGCCCCTCATCTTGCCATATTTTTGCCTGTTTACACGCAGACCGAATGACCCATTCTCCAATCGGAACAATCAGACCTGTCTCCTCAGCAAGTGGAATAAATTGATCTGGCGACACGATACCAAGCTTCGGATGATCCCAGCGAATTAATGCTTCAGTCCCAATAATCTTTCCAGTTATAATGTTAATTTTGGGTTGATAATAAAGTATCAGCTGATTCTTTTCCAGTGCTTTTCGCAAGTCTGTTTCTAGCTTCAATTTTTTGAGTGTAGCCTGTTGTAACTCTTTTGTATAAAATTGATGGTTATTTTTACCACACTCTTTTGCTAAATACATTGCAGCATCTGCATGTTTAATTAGCTTTTCCACCGTTTCTCCATCATCCGGATACATGCTAATACCGATGCTTGGTGTTATATACAATTCCAAATGGTCAAGCGTTAGTGACTTTGAGATTGTTTTAATGATTCGCCTTGCAACAGCATCAGCTTCTTTACGACTAATATTTGATAAGAAGAGCGTAAATTCGTCGCCGCCTTGACGCGAAACTACATCACTGTCTCGTAAACAGCTGAGTAAGCGAACAGCCACTGATTGCAAAAGTGCATCTCCGATTAAATGTCCAAGTGTATCATTAATGTTTTTAAACCTATCTAGATCAATAAACATCACACATAGACTTTCTTGATTATGCTCTGCCTTAAGCAAAGCCGAATTTAATAATTGTGTAAATTGTCTTCGATTCGCTAGATTCGTCAGCGAATCATGGTGAGCCATATAATGAATCGTTTCTTCAGCTTTCTTTCGCTCAGTAATATCCATCATCGATCCGATGACTTCAACAATCTTTCCATTGTCCCAAATTGGTGATAATGTAATATAAAAAAATCGATTATAGCAGGATAGTTCAAAATTTATCGTTTCTCCATTTAAAGCTTTATGGAAATTCAGCTCTAATTGCGTAGCAACATCACTTTCAAAAATTTCAAAAGACGATTTACCTTGAATGGCGTCTGTTACCAACCCTAGTTCTTCTGCGATTTTACCTTCGCATAGAGTAAAAACAATCTTCGTATCTTCATGATTAACAATTTTAAACACACAGTTTTGCAGATTTTGAACAATTTTTCTAAAATCACTTTCTAGCGCTTTAGCTAAGGCCGTTTCCGCCTTAATTCTATCGGTAATATCTGTTCTAATTGATATATATTGATATGGTTTCCCTTCGCTATCAAGAAAAGGAACAATCGTTGTATTCATCCAATACTCGCTACCATCTTTTGCACGGTTTTTCACCTCGCCATTCCAGGTCTTCCCTTGTCTAATTGTTTCCCACATCGTTTTAAAAAACGATTTTGGATGAAATGTAGAATTAATGACGCGATGTGTTTTACCAATGAGTTCCTCGTTGTCATATCTAGAAATCTCACAAAATTTATCGTTAACATAGGTAATCACACCTTTTTCATCTGTGATGGCAACAATCGAGGCCTCATCTAATGCATTTTTTATATCATGTAAGTTTTTGAGAGTTTCATTGAACGATAATTCCAACTTTTTATGATTTGTAATATCATTACCTACAGCCAAAAACTGATAAATGTCCCCTTCATTATTCTTAATGGGTGTGATTACGAGATAAAACCAGTATTCTTTATTGTCCCCCGTTTGATATCTCACTTCCCCGCGCCATACTTTTCCAGCAAAAATCGTTTGAATAAGCTGCTCCTTACGGAAATCAAACTGTACATTCATTTTTTTGTATGATTGACCGATTAGCTCCGATTTATTACATTTAGAAATTTCGCAAAAGTGATTATTTATATACGTTATCGTTCCTTTTATATCGGTTACAAAAACACTGAACGCCCCTTCTTCTAATAACCTCAACGTGTGTTCAACTTTAGCTACATCTTGCAACATAGTACCTACTCCCCGTTATAAATTCCCTATAGCAACGTTTAATGTATCTACAGACGTTGCAACTTTATCCATTGCTTTGCTAATTTCTTTAATATTATATATAAGTGCTTCCATTCCCTGTTCAACCGTTTCGACATCGTCTAAACTTGTTGACATTGAGTCCATAATACGATTGAATGCTAAGTCAGATGCATCTGATTCTTCTTTTCCTTCTTGAACAAAATGATGAACTTCTTCGATAATCGTAACAACTTCCTCTGTAAAATCTTGTGTCTCATCAACATAGCCTTTAATTTGTTCAACTGACGTTTTCGTCTGGCTCGCCAGTTTTCTTATTTCTTGCGCCACAACAGAAAACCCTTTGCCATGTTCACCGGCCCGTGCTGCCTCAATAGATGAATTAAGCGCTAAAAGATTCGTTTGATCCGCAATTAATTGAACAAGATTAATAACTTGGCTTATTTCTTGGACAGAATGATTTAATTGTCCTACAATCTCTTCCATTTTATTCGTGCGACTAAAAATAGAATCAATGCGTGACTCTAATTTTAGTAATTTCTCTTGCCCATCAGTTGCTAGTCGATGCGTATCTCTAGAAGCATCAGCTCCACGTAATACCGATTCATTCACCACCTCACTATTTGTTACTAATTCTTGGACAGCTGCCTTCGTACGCACTGTAATATGCGTCATTTCTTCGCAAACTGTCATTATTTTCGCTTTTAACTCAGTCTTTACCTCATCGTATTGGAGCTCACGTTGACGGAGATTTTCCTTTTCATATGCCTCTAGTACAAGCTGTTGTTCAAAATTTAGAATTTTCATTATGACTTGAATAATCCTCATACTTTCATCCTGATTTTCCACGTGACGATGCACAAGATGTAATAACGTACTTTGTAAATTTTGAAATGCAGCCATGTACCACTTCGGTTCTAGTCCAATTCTATAGTGTATATTGGCTATCCTGATTCTCTTTTCTAGAAATTCTTCATTCAGTTGACCGCTAAACATTTCAATTAAATGCGTCTCTAACGTCTTTCTCAATCTATCAAGTGAACTATTTTCTAAAATAATTGTTCTTAATTGTTCTACATTTGTAATCGTTTGATAAAAAGTTCCAACGATTTCATCAATATGGTCTGATATTAACGGTTGAATCGCTTTTGATATCTGTATCTCTTCTATCGACAAATCAATCATTTCTAATTGTTTCAAGATCATTGCATCCTGAATTTCTACTCTCACCTGTTTATGTTTGGTATCATCTAGCCAATATGTTTGATTTCTCTGTTCTTTTTTCCTAAACATAGTGGACTTAAAAAAATAGTTTGTTTTCACTCTCGTTCTTTCTCCCTTACTATACGAATCAAACCAAGGATAAATTTTTATCCTTTTTTTGGATTGATATTTATAAAACAACAAAATCCAAATCTTTTCTAAAATAACAACTGCAAAAGCTTATATTCTTTATAAAACGTCTCTATTCTTATTCCTCACTCACTACTTTCTGTTATAAAGATTTGTTAATTTTCATCTTTGGATTGGGACCGGCAAGGCATGCTTTCTTACAGCAAAAAAAGACTACGAACGGGCTATTAAAACAGCTCGTTCGTAGTCGAAGATTTTCGGTCTTCAGTAGAGACCCTTAGCCCATATTACTAAGGATATACGAATGGTTTTCCAGTACACAACCTATTAAATTAATACCATCTGTGTTTCATTGAAATCAATTCACTTTTAAATGTAATTTCAAAATATTGCGTAATTATGATGGATAAAACAGCCATTAGCTATTTGTTTTAAAATGATTAATTGTATTGTTAAGTTCTATAGTTAAATTCGTCAACATTTCACTTAATGCTGCTATTTCTTCTGTTGACGCAATCGTCTCTTGAGAGGAATCACTCATCGTTTTGATCATGCTCGTTGTTTCCTTAGAAAGCTGGACAATATTCTCAATTGCCTTTCGTGCCAATTGAGATTCCTTTAAAACATTTGTAATTTCTACATTCATGTCATTCGTCAGTAAGCCAGATTGTTCTGACTTATCGCCAATATCTTCAAAGATTTGTTTCGTTTCTTGAACGATGGACAATCCTTTTTCTACGACTTTTTCGCCCGTTGACATGGAAGAAACAGCTTGCATTGTATCATTTAGAATCTCATCGATAACCTTTGTAATTTCATTGGCAGAAACAGCTGATCGTTCCGCTAACATCCGAATCTCATTTGCTACAATCGCAAAACCTTTTCCTTGTTCCCCTACTCTTGCTGCCTCTATGGCTGCATTTAAAGCTAATAGGTTCGTTTGTTCTGCTACGGTAGTAATCATCTCTGTAATTTGGTGGATTTCTTGTGAACGGAGACCTAAGCGATTGACAATTTGAACAGAATTCTCTACAGATTTATGGATATCTTGCATCTGTGAAGAAATACTTTGAAACGATATCTGTGCTTGTTTGGAAGCATCTTGTGTTTCCGATGAAGCCATTTTCACACTTTCAGATAAATTTGAAAGTTTTTGAATGCCTTCAGTTACTCGACTAACTGAATTTGCTCCATCTTCTATTTGACCGATTTGTTCTTCTGCATTACTACTACTTTCTTGCAAGCTAGCTCCAATATTATCAGATTCATGAGCGATTTGATTCGTTTGTTCCGAAACATGCTTAGCCGTTTGCGATACTTGTTTAATAGAATCTTTTGTTGTTTGAACCATTTGATGGACATGCTCAATAAAACCATTAATATATTTAATCAATCTAGCAATTTCAAAATATGCCTTTGTATCAATTCTTTTCGTTAAATCTCCGTCCCCTTCTTTTACCTCTCGCACTCGTTCAATGACCTCAATAATTGGATTGATTAAACGTTTTGATGTCATGAAAACAATGATAATAACTACCAAAATTGAAGCAACGGCAACGGCAACATTCTTATACAACATATCTTTAATCATAGCCATGGCGCTTGTTTTATCTTGAACAGAAATAACCGCCCAGTTCTCTGATTGACCTGGTATATGAATCGGATGATAGCCACTAATAACAACATCCCCTAATTCGTTTACATATTCTGATACACCATGCTCTCCCATCAGAGCGCTTTCTGTTATTTGTTGTAACTCTACTGGGACCTCAATTTCCTTTTCCTCTGTAATATGGTTACCCTTTTCATCTAAACGTATATTTCCACCATTATCATGAACAAGAACTGTTTTAGTTAATGTCTTATAATTATATTGCTCAGCGACATAATTTTGATTTGGATGAGCAACAACCTTCCCTTCGTTATCAATGATATAAATATAGATATCTTCTGAATTTGTAGCAAAATTCTCCACCATCTCTTGAATGGAAGATAATTTCATATCTGCTCCCATCACCCCAATCATCTCGCCATTGTTATTTTCTACAGGGTGAAAAACCGATGCTACAGGAACATTTCCATTCACTGAGTAATAGGTCGAACTTACAAATGGCTTTGGATCTACTAACATTTGCTGGAACCACCAACGATCACGACGAAGAGCAACTTCTCCAGATGAGCGAGCTGTTTGCATGCCATCCATACCTTGCACATAAAGAAGATCTATATAATCATTATTAGCTACTGTTGAACGTAAAATTTCCTCTTGTTTCTGGGAATCAAAAGCCTTAATGTCGTCGCTATTAGCTAGTAACTGCGTTAATTGAAAAGCTTGTACAAGAAAATCTTCTACACTTTTAGATAAAGTAGCCGTAAACATTTTATTTGATTGCTCAACACTACGTGTAAGATCATGAGACAAAAAGAATTGATTCGTTATGTTTAATATAATGATCGGTATGATCGTAAGTCCTAACATAACAACTAACAAGTATTGCTTCATTGATTTCATTTATTTCTCTCCTTCAATTGGGAGAACCAAAGAAAAAACAAAGAATCCAATAAGTATACACAAATGCTTTTAGCTGCGTCACTGTCATAAAACTAGTTTTCCTTAATCCTCCCTGTATATACTTTCTAACTTTGAACATAATATTTTTTCAGACTTTTGCGACGAATCGAACTAAAATACAATCATATTCATATAAAGAAATTCTTTTTATTCAGGAAAAAAGCCCTAAAAAACCATCATTTTTCATATTTTGCAGGTAATTTGAAATATGCCTTACCACCCGTTACCATTATAAATAATTATTTCAAAATTTCAACCAATAAATACAAAAGACTATATCATCTCCTCTTCCCATTCAAACATTCACGTTTGTAGGTAAAAAAGAGTGAAGATGTTCCTAGCAAAATACATGATAGTCTAAAAAGAAACTTCGAATTGAATCAAATTTAGGTTAAGAGGAAACGGAAAAAGCCCTTCCATCGTAGAATTTTAAAAAGGGAAAACAGGAAAAATCAGAAGATATTACCTTAGATCCTGAAAGTGGTTATTACGTCCAAAAATGAACAGACAAAGCAATTAGTGTATAGGTTGAATGCAGCGAAAAGAGCTTGTATTAGGTCCATAGTAATTTCATAAAAAAAATTTATATAAATTTACTTCGTTAAAAAAGGCATCTAAAAGATTCAAAAGCCATTTTCGATTGCTGCTGACGATAGTTGAATAATCGTGAAGCAAAGATTTTCAATAGAAAAATACATAAATAACCGTTAAAATCAAAAATAGTTATTAAGCACTCTAACATGATTTAATATATAATGAATTAGGTATTAATTATGGTCTTTGGTATTTATTGGTTGAAATTTTGAAAGAATTATTTATAATAGTAACGGGTGGTAAGGCATATTTCAAATTACCCACAGAATATGGGGAATCATGGTATTTCAGGACTTTTCTCTTATGTCAAAAGAGATTCTTTATATGAATATGATTTGACGAATTTAACTTTGAAACGTAACAAAGTGAATTGATTTAATGAAACAGTGATGGTAAAAGTTATGTTGGTAATAATTAGGTTATGTACTAGAAAACCATTCGTATATCCTTAGTAATATGGGCTAAGGGTCTCTACTGAAGACCGAAAATCTTCGACTACGAACGGGCTGTTATATTAGCTCGTTTGTAGTCTTTTTTTATTGTAAGTAAACATGCCTTACCAGTCTCCATCCTAAGATGAAAAATTAAAAAGAGTATTTATACGCAGAAAGTGGTGAGTGGGGATTAAGAATAGAGATGTAGTAAAAAATCAGAAGTTTTTTAATTTAAGAATATTGGAAAAATAAGTGTGAATGGGGTTAGGTATTATGAAAAAAAGGTTATTTGCCTTAACGATAACAGCAGGATTATTACTAGCATCTTGTGGGAACAACTCGGCACAAAATGAAGATTCAACTGAATTACGGGTAGAAGATAGATTCAAAGTTGGGATTATGTTGCCAGACGTTGGACTCGGTGATCAGTCTTTTGCAGATTTAGCAGTAGCAGGTTTAATCGAGGCACGAGATGAACTTGGCATTATGTTTGATTACCGTGAGCTTGGCAATGAGCCGAACTATGAAAAAGGGATTAAAGAGTTAGTGGAAGAGGGCAATGATTTAATTTTTGCAGTAGGCTTCTCACTACAAGCAGATTTGGAAAAGATCGCAAAGGCAAATCCAAAACAACAATTTGTTCTAATTGATTCAGAGTCAGACATTGAAAATATACATTCTATTACCTTTAAAGAAAATGAGGGTAGCTATTTAGCAGGTGCATTAGCTGCAAAGACGTCAAAAACGGGAAAAGTTGCTTTTCTAGGTGGGATGGTGGACCCAGTAATCGAAAAGTTTGAAAAAGGTTTTGCGGACGGAGCAAAGGCCATCAATCCCACTATTGAAGTGATTGTGGCATATGCAGATACATTTTCAGATGATAAGGTTGGAAAGACAATGGCTGCTAACATGATTCATCAAGGAGCAGATGTCCTTTACGCAGCTGCGGGATATACAGGTGTTGGCTTATTGCAACAAGCGCAAGAAAGTGGCGTTTTAGCGATTGGGGTTGATACAGATCAATATACATATGCAGAAAAAGCAGTTGTATCTTCTATGTTAAAAAATATTGATGTAGCCGTTTATGAATTTGTAGAAAATTATACAAAAGATCAACCAACTGGGCAGCAGCGTATTGCCTTAGGTATGAAAGAAAAAGCGATGAAACTTGCACCTGTGCGTGTGATTGATAATGCAACAAAGATTGAAGATGAACTAAATATACTATCACAGCAACAATTTGGCCAATAAGAGGAGTTAAGAAAATGTCATTAAATAAAAAAATATTAGTAAACTCGTTTACGCTCATTGCGGTTTCGATTGCTCTGATTGCCATTGTCATTATGGCAATGATACGTATTCAATCATCAAACCAAGATATTTTGCCGAAAATCATTAATATTCAAGTGATTGAATCCGAGTTGAAAAATACACAAAATGAGCTAAGCAGCTATGCAACAGCTATTAGTGTCGCTCAACCACAGAGTGTGACAGATAAACAAATTGAGTCATTGAAAAAATTAGAAGGTACGATTAACGATAAATTAGCAATTATCGAACCTTCGTTACAAAATAAAGAGAATATAGAAGTCTTTACTAAGATGCAAGGGAAATTCACAGCCTTCTTAACTGCAACCAACCAGGCAGTAACCGATAAAAATGCAACAAATGTACGCACACAAGAAGCACGTATTGCAGGCATTTTAAATGATGTGCATGTGCTAGGCCTGTATGCCAATGAGCATTACCAAGATATACAAAAAGAGTTAACACAGCAAATTAAATTTGTTATTACACTATCATTAGTAGGCATTATTCTGTTAGTTTTATTTGGGAGTGTCTTTACAGTATTAATTATTAGAAATATTACAAAACCGCTTCGTAAACTGGCCCATAATGCCAATGAAATTGCCTCTGGAAATCTTATGGTGGAGCCTATTCATTATAAAACGAATGATGAAATTGGTGTGTTAAATCGTTCATTTAATACAATGACAAATCAATTAAAGCAGTTACTAGATGCGATTCATAACGTGAGTGGACACATAGATACATTAACGAATGATTTAGAGCGTGAAAACAAATTATTCGCTGAAATCAGTGAACATGTTGCAAGTGCCACAGAAAAAATTTCGAGTGATTCCCTATTCGTTTCAAATTCACTCCATCATACTGTGCAGCTTGTCGAAACAATGGATACCGATTTCAATCACAACGTACAGCGCTCAACGGTTTCTGTTGATCATGGCAAACTGGCTGTTGGCGCGATTGATAAAGGGAAAGAAGTCATTTCCTCTCAACAAGAAATGATCGAAGAAAACATTCAAACGGTAAAAGTCATTCATGATGTGGCAAATACCTTTATGGAGCATACAGCTCGTATCGAAGAAATGGCTGGGGTTGTTGCCGATATTTCAGCGCAAACGAATTTACTAGCGCTCAACGCCTCGATTGAAGCAGCTCGCGCAGGAGAACATGGCAAGGGTTTTGCAGTCGTAGCAGAAGAAGTACGCAATTTATCCGAAGCTACAAGCAAATCTACAGAGAAGATTTTTGGCATTGTTGGTGCTATCCAAGCAGGTGTGCAAAATATGTCTAATTCAGTGCACCTAGGAGTTGAAATTGCTGAAAAACAAAAAACCTCCATGTATGAAACAACATCAGCATTTGAAAGTATTGAAACAGAAGTTCGGAGCATCATGAGTGAGCTTCAAGAAGTAGCACAAGGTATGAAGCATTCGAAGGGATTAGGTGAGCAAGTCCTTGAGCATGTAGAAAATGTAAATCACATGCTAGAAGAAAATGTGGCGGGTACAGAGGAAATAACCGCTTCAACAAATGAACAAACGCATGCTATTCAAATAGTTGTCGAGAAAATTATTGCATTACGTCAGCTATCAGATGACTTAAATAATAGCGTGAAACAATTTAAAATACTTTAATTTGCAATGCCCGCTAAGTACGGTTCTTACAGCAGTATCTGAGACAATATAGCTTTCTAGTTACCCAAAAATTTTTTGACTCATCCAGTATTTTTACTGATAAATTAAAGAATCCATTTTGAAAAAGATTAATCAAAATGGATTCTTTTCTATCAGAAATAAAAACTTAAGCTACGTTCTTCAACTAAACCATCATATAGTGTATTAACTACATAGTTATAGTTTTTGTTGCAACAGTTTGTTGAAATGCCTGATCATGCTCAACAAACACCATTGTGGGATTAAAACTTTGAATAAGCTCTTCAATTTGCATGCGCGAATAAATATCAATAAAATTTAACGGTTCATCCCAAATATATAAATGAGCTTTTTCACATAAACTCTTGGCTATAAGTAGCTTTTTCTTTTGTCCACCAGAATAATGACCTATATCTTTCTCAAATTGAATTCGATCAAAATCCATTTTGCGTAGGATGGATTTAAATAACGTTTCATCAATGTCATGCTCTTCAATAAAGTCCGATAACATTCCCTTTAAATGAGAAGTATCCTGTTGGACATAGGAAATAATAAGCCCCGAACCTATATTTATAGAGCCCGTATGCTGTATTGAATTTCCTAGAATGAGTTTTAAGATACTACTTTTCCCGCTACCATTCTTTCCATCAAGTACGATTCGATCACCTTGCTCGACTTTAAAGCTTATTGGCTGATTCACTATTTGGTCGTCGTATTGAACAGACACATCTGCCAAAGCCAGTAGTTCTTTTGACTGAAATACCAATGGTTCTAATTTTAATGACTCCGTTTTTTCCACATTTTTTAGTAGTTTTGACTTTTCCTCAATAGCTTTTTGCTGCCTTGATTCTATGCTCTTCGCTCTCTTCATCATCTTTGCTGTTTTATGTCCAACAAAACCTTTATCTAACTTAGAACCCGAATTTGTTGTGCCATTTTTGGAAGCTTCCACTTGATTAGACCAGCCTGCTGAGCGCTTTGAAGATTGTATTAATCTCCCTATATCTTTTTGTAAACGCTGATTGGTTGCCTCTTCATGGTCTTGCTGTCTATCAAAATTTAACTTCCAAGAAGAATAGTTACCACTTTGAACTTCGATATTTGCCCTATTTATAGATAAGATATGATCAACGCATCCATCTAAAAAGATTCTGTCATGTGAAATTAAAATAAACCCTTTTTTCTTCCTTAAATAATCAGAGACAACCTTTCGAGCATCTGTGTCTAGATGGTTGGTCGGCTCATCAATTAATAAAAACTGACCATCAGTTAAAAAAAGAGCAGCAAGCAACACCTTTGTTTGTTCTCCATTTGATAATGTTTTAAATGGTCGATACATAACCTCGGCATCAACATCTAGATAGGATATTTCACGAAGATATTCCCAATCTTCTGCTTGGGGGCAAATTTCTTCAAAAATTTCATAGGTATACTTGTTTTTATCTGAAACTGGATAAGGAAAATAATTAAATTCTACTGAAGAAATGATTTTCCCTCTATACTCATAATTCCCTAATAATAGATTAAAGAATGTTGTTTTACCTCGCCCATTTCTACCAATAAACCCAAGTTTCCAATCCGTATCTAATTGAAAGTTTACATTTTCAAAAATATTGTCAAAGCTACTTGGATAAGAAAAAGTTAAATTTTGAACTTGTATCATTGACATAATAATTCCTCCTTTGTATAGCTATACTTTTTATACAAAGTCGGCATATCCATCCATTCTAAATCTCTCCGTATAAGTTTGATGGATATTAACGACTTGTACGGAGCATTACATGTGTAACAATAGTATCTGAATCGCCCATTTCTCTCTCCCCTTTATTGATTCAATTATTTATGAGAGAATAAAAAATCCTCCCAATTTGTCATTGGAAGGATTAGTCTTTCACTGGTATTGCATAAGAACTTTTTTGCCACAGGAAACATGACAAATAAAGTTTAAACTGATTGATTGATAAAAATGGACAGACTAATCCTATATTTTGTAGTTTGAAGTTATTGATTTCAACATAAAATATAGATTAGTTCATCATTGTTCATCCATCAGTCCTCTCATAATTGTATGTTTATATTAACAAATTTTTTTGTGGAATACAATTCTGTTCTTCTTCATTTTAAATACTGTTTGTTGATCTTTTGAAAATCCTCGTAAAATTGACCAACATGCTGCGTCTATTCCCATTTCAGATTCTAATTTAATTTTCGATATAAATGTCCTTCCTAATATGGACCTTTAATTCAGTTAATCATGACATTTAATCACCCTAAACTTACCACGCCTTTTTTATTCCTGATGTAATACCAAGATAAAACATAAGAAGTCACTCATCAATTTTCCATGAGTGACTCCTTAATTACCTAATCTGGTTTATACCAGAATATTGTAGAATAATCTTCTTTGTTTAATCAATTAATTGATTAAACTTTGTAGGCAAATCAACTCCTAGTTCTTCCATTTGAGCTTTAGCTTTTTCAATTAACTTTGTAACTTCTTTTTTCGTTTCATCATCTAAATTTTCAAATTTATCGCCTTTTCCCTTGAAATTATGATCTGGAAGAGACACTCTTAGATCTTTGAGCTGCCCATCGGCCTCCTCTTGCGTTAAGGAACCATCTTCCACTTGTTTCATAATGGCTTGTACCTTCATGCGCGTTTCGTCATCTAAATTTGAGAATTTATTGCCTTTTCCCATAAAATTATGATCAGGAAGAGATACTCCCAATTCTTTAAGTTGTGTATCAGCCTCCTCTTGCGTTAAGGAACCGTCTTGCACCTTTTTCATAATTGCTTGTACCTTCGTGCGCGTTTCATCATCTAAATTTGAGAATTTATCGCCTTTTCCCATGAAATTATGATCGGGAAGAGACACTCCCAGTTCTTTAAGTTGTGTATCGGCCTCTTTTTGTGTTAAGGAACCTTCTTGCACCTTTTTCATAATTGCTTGTACCTTCGTGCGCGTTTCATCATCTAAATTTGAGAATTTATCGCCTTTTCCCTTGAAATTATGATCTAAAAGAGATACTCCTAGTTCTTTGAGCTGTGCATCGGCTTCCTCTTGCGTTAAGGAACCGTCTTCCACCTGTTTCGTAATTTCTTGGACCTTTGTCTTCGTTTCATCATCTAAATTTGCAAATTTATCGCCTTTTCCTGTAGGAAATGATATCCCTAATTCAGCTAGTTCTTTCCTCAGATTATTTAAAATTTCATCAACTTTTTGTTGTGTTTCAGCATCCAACTTTTTGTATTCTTCTACATTTACTGTCTCTTTTTGAACTGTAGCAGCATAAGTTGGAATAATTGTACCTCCAATTATCCCTAGTGATAAAGCTCCTGTCATAGCATAAGTTACCATCTTACTTTTTCTTTTCATTGTTATTCACTCCTTGAATTAGTGTAGACGAGGCTTTTACCTCTAAGCTTAGAGTTTAACTAAGCTTAGCCTTCACTTTATCAGCGAATTGTGTCAGCTGAATGTCAAAAGAACAGCATTTCAAAACTTTGTATTAATACTTACTTTATAAAAATGAATAAAGAACTGTAATGTTTCATGTAGAAAATCCAATTTTGAAATTGATTTCCCTTGGTTTGTAGTAGTTCTAAAAATATTCCTATTAATAAAGAGGATAAAAGAAATAACGAATGAAAAATAGGAACTCGCCCTTACTCTCCCCACTTTGTTTGCCAGATTCTAACTACTATTCCAAACTTTAATCTGATAAAATGAAAAAAAGAATTGTCTGGAGGTGTATGCAAGTTAATAGCATTCTAAACGAATGAAATAACTTGAATTTTCGTGGGTGATAATATGAAAATTTCAATAGAAGAAATAAGCCAAGATTTAGAAGAAGAGATTGTTATTAGGTGTCATAAGGTTGATGATGAAATAGATGCCATCATCAACAAGCTGAAAACGGAAAATCTTATTTTACTTGGATATCAAAATGATAGTATTCACCGCATTAAGCTTAATGATATCTATTATTTCGAGGCAGTCGAGGGAAAAGTTTTTATTTACTGCAGGAACAACGTTTTTGAGGTAAAACAAAAACTTTACGAGCTAGAGGAATTATGTAAAGGAAAAAACTGTTTTCGCGCATCGAAATCAACAATTTTGAACATCACGAAAATTTCATCTGTTTATCCGACGATAAGTGGCCGATTCGAAGCGGTGCTGGATAATGGAGAACGTGCTGTTATATCAAGGCAGTATGTGCCTGTCCTTAAAAATATGCTAGGTTTGTAAAGAGGGATACATATGAATTTTTTACAATTTGTACAAAAGATAATTAAGGATTTCTTTATCATCTTCGCGTCCATAATCATGATGATTACTTTGTTGCGACAAATATTTTATCCTGACATGGCCTTTGATTTGAAATCGATTTATATCATAATGGCATCTTCATTTCTAAGTGCATTAACGGGATTTATTTTTTATTCTCCCAATGATCTCAGTGAGAACAAAATGCGTATAAGAATAATAATTCATTTCTTCACTTTGGAGATTTTATTGATTGTCCTAGGCAGCGCTATTAATATTGTTAATGATGCATTAGGTGTAATCTTTCTAGCACTGCAAATCGCGGTAATCTATATCATTGTTCGTTTACTTTCATGGCAAAATGATAAAAAAGATGCAAAAAAAATCAATGAAAAACTAAAATTAATGAAAAAAGACTTTGGTGAATAGTCAAGAAAATCAATAAGCAGTAGTTATCTGATAACAAATTATTTAACGTTAAGCATTAGAGCTTACCGTTTTTTTGCATCTTATTGGCTTGTGAATACAACTTACTGTTTTTCCATATACATCCTTCCATCTGTTTATTATGATGATTTCATAAAATTATGAGGTGGAGGAACAACAATGGGAATTTTACTATTACTAATGGCTGTGATTTTCGAGATTGCTTTTGCAATCTACTGCATAGCGACTAAGCAAAACCATAACAAAATAAAGAATTGGATTAGGATTGCTGTATTTATAGTATTTGTGTTACTTACTGTTTCATCAGTGCTTGTCTGGAATTTTAGCTGGGTAATGCTTGCTATACTACTTTTCTTATTAGCCCTAAATGGAACAGTAACTCTTATCCTTAAGAAAACAAATAACAAACCATACAAAACTTCTAGCATTGTGTGGAAGTCCATTATGATGATATTGACATTTGTATTTGTACTTTCACCTGTCATTATTTTTCCACAGTATCCATCACCAAAAGTGACAGGAGAATATGAAGTCGCCACCGCTACTGAAACATTTTACGATGAAGACCGCATCGAGGAATTTGTAGACACGGAGCAAAACAGATTCGTAAATGTGGAATTCTGGTATCCAAAAAAGGCAGATGGAACATATCCGCTTTTGGTATTCTCACATGGAGCATATGGTATCAAGGAAAGTAACGCCTCTACATATACTGAGCTGGCAAGCCATGGTTATGTAGTCGTTTCCATCGATCATCCCTATCATTCCTTCTTTACTCGTTCAGAGGATGGAATAGTGACCATGATCAATAAAGATTATTATTATGAAATCACCGATTCTAATAAAGAAGGTATTTACACAAAGGAAGAACTCTACAAAATCATTCAAAAATGGATGAAATTGCGAACAGATGATATGAATTTTGTCATTGACACGATTCTAAAAAAAGCCAATAGTAACAGTAGTCCTATTTATTCACATATCAATACAGAGAAAATTGGTGTATTTGGACACTCAATGGGCGGTGCAGCAAGTGTTTGGTTAGACAGAGAGCGTAATGATATAAGTGCAGTAGTAAATATCGATGCCCCTTTCTTTAGTGAACTTATTTATAAGAAAGAAATGGATGATTTTATAGCAAGGAGCAAGGATTTTACAACCCCGCTCCTTAACATTTATTCCGATGATGTTTGGAGACAGCTTGAAATTAGTCCCATTTATATAGCAAACAAACCTAATAATGAACACTTCAAAGAAGCATATACTGTTCATCTCCAAGGGGCAAAACATTTAAGCTTGACCGATTTATCGCTTTTCTCTCCTATACTGACAAATATTCTACAACGCGGAAAAGCTGATATTGATAAATTATATTGTATTGAAACTGAAAATGAATTAATACTGGAATTTTTTGACTCGAAATTAAAGGGCGTCGGCCAGTTCACTCCAAAAGAGACATATTGAACATAACAATCTTGTCGCCATAAATTTAGGAACGGCACAAATACTTGTATAAATTTTAAAAGAGGAAGTCCATTAACCTGAATTGGACCTCCTCTTTTAATCTACTAGAATTATGAAGTAGATATAACTTTAGTGTCTTTTAGTGACTTTCTAACTTTATCAAGCTCTTCTAGACCAAATGACAACTGGGATAAGTAATAGGGATAAAAGCCCCCCTACTAAAGATAGTATTGCATAACTTGCATTTGCCACTACCATGCCTGAAAGAGCACCACCTGAAGCTCCTGCGAGTGCCACTAAAACATCCATTTTTCCCTGCGTTTTTGCACGAGTGGAGGGCTCTGTCGAATCTACTATTTGAGCAGTACCACTAATTAAGCCAAAGTTCCAGCCCAATCCTAGTAAAGAAAGTGCAATGATTAATAGCACCATCGAATCACTCGGTGCGAATGCTGCTAATAAACCTGCGAATAACAATGTAATCCCGGAAGCAATACTCATAGCTGTGCGTCCGATTTTATCAACAAGTATTCCTGTTACAAGAGAAGGAAGATACATGGAGCCTACATGAAATCCTATAACAATGCCTACTTCTGTCAGGCCATGCCCATGATGCTTCATATGTACTGGTGTCATCGTCATGATAGCAACCATTACAATCTGAGTAAGTACCATAACTGTTGCACCGACTGCTAGACCTCTTTTATTGGTTGTTGGTTGGATGGATTGAGTATTATTTTCAGATGCAGACTTTTGTTTATGTGCTTCTATCCTTTGCGCAATTTCTAATGGATCAGGTCGCAGCATAATAAATAGGACTAGACCTGCTAAAATAAATGCTGTTGCTGATAAGAGGAATGGACCAGCTAATGCAGGAATACCAATGGATAATGCAAATTTCCCCATGACTTCTACTAAATTCGGACCTGCAACCGCCCCAAATGTAGTCATCACCATGGTTGTGCTAATAGCCTTTGCTCGTTGTTTATTATTTGCTAAATCAGTTCCTGCATAGCGGGCTTGTAAATTGGTTGCGGTACCTGCTCCATAGATTAGAAGTGAGGCAAATAATAAAATGACACTATTCATCATGGCAGCCATCACGACACCTATAGCACCTAGACCTCCTACAATAAACCCTGCTGATAAACCTGTACGACGCCCATAACGCTGTGATAATCTTCCCACAATTAAAGCGGCACCTGCCGACCCTAACGTAAATAAAGCGGACGGTACTCCTGCATAAGCATCCGTTCCTAGCATTTGTTGTGCTAAAAGAGCACCTACCGTGATACCTGCAGCAAGTCCTGCTCCACCGAATATTTGAGATAGACTAACAACCATCAACACACGCCTATATAGACTTTGTAGCTTTTCGGGTGATTCTATATAAAGTTCAACAGAATCTTGTGTTTTACTAAACATTTCATAGCACCTACTTTCTATTTTTCTCAAATGTTAAAACGTGACCATTTTGTCAGCCCATTCGACAACCTGAACACAGTCATCCATTGTAGAAATTGGACAAGAAGATGTTTCATCTAGTAATCTCGATTTTAAACATGTTCCACAAGCCAAAAGCTCACCCTTTAATTCTACAAATTTATTCATTTGTACTTTCACATTAAAACTTGGATGCTCAATGTTTTCACATTCTACAGCTTCACCCATTAAAAATATTTTTACTTCATGCTCTTTCATTCGTGCAGCATTCGCAAACCTAAACGCATTCCAGGCTTTCTCTGGCTCTTTTGTCTCTAAAATAATACCTAATTTCATCCCTTATTCCCCCAATTCCATGTAATTATTTCGCTAATTGCTGCCATTCTCTAACGCCCTCTTCTAATCGAAAAGCATTAATTCCACTTGCCTTCAGAATTTTTACAGCTTCGGCAGACATTAAACAATAAGGTCCTCTACAGTATGCAACAACATCACAATTGGTTGGTAAAGATGCTAGATGCGCTTCTAATTCCTCAATAGGAATCGAAACCGCTCCCGGAATATGTGCTTTTTCATATTCTTCCTTAGGTCTTACATCTAGTAGCAATACCTCCCCTTTATCTATACGGCTAGCAAGATCTGTAAGAGTGACCCCATCTAATCCAAGTTGATTATTTAAAAACTCTTCCCTTATTTGTTGAACCTGAATAAGTTGTTTTTCAGATAATGCATGGAAGGTAGTTAAAAAATCGGCTATGATTTCATTTGCTAGTTCATAAATAACAAAATTTCCTTCTTTTTTAAACATGACTAGTCTTGCATTAAATAGTACTTTTAAATGTTGCGATACATTCGCTACTGACATATCTGTACTTTTGGCTAATGCCTCCACAGATTTAGGACCTTGTGATAAAATATCAAGAATTTCTAATCGTTTTGGACTTGATAGGCATTTCCCTATTCTTGCAAATTCTTGATATAATAAGTCCTTTAAATTTCGTTCATCAACCATTCAACAAACCACCCTTCAACTATTCAATTAATTTATTGAATAGTTGAATTTTAAGCTTAAAGGCAACCTTTTGTCAAACAAGAAAGGGGTTCAGTTGACTTATATTAAAAAATGAAAGGAAAAATTATTAACATATTTTCTGAAAATTATGGGAGGATATAAAAATGGTGAACTCCGTATTTTTTATCTTTAATTGACTTTATAATGAAATAAAGTGCGCACTACTAATAGTGGAAGGTTGAAAAATATGAAAACAAGTCAACAATTAGTGATAAGTAATTTAGAGGAAAAACTAAAATTATTTACTCATGCAGTTTCTGGACAATTGATAAAGGAAGCTGACTTTGTAATAGCCAACACGGAGATTCCTACTGATACATTTAATATGTTATTAGCAAAATCCCCTACGATTCATAACGAAAATCATATTAAACAGGGAATCAATCATTTCATTGTAAAAAAACATCCTTTCAGTACATGGGTGGATGTCAACAATCTAAGCGATGATTGGCTACAACTGATAAAGGAATATGACTTAAAGGAAGCTGAACGAAATATTATGATGAAGCTTGACCAGACACTTCATACTGGTCAACGAATTTCGAATCATCTTACCATAACACAAGTATGCAATAAGGAAGAGTTGCTACAATATAAAGATGTTTTTCTAAGTTTATTTGAGGGAACACCCGAAAGAGATGCGTTAGAAATTTATTTTCAGAAATTCTCTCAGGAAAAATTAGCAACAAAAGCTCGAATGTTTATTGGTTGTATAAACGAAATGCCTGTAGCTACGGGATTATTAATCGACAGTAATGATTGCTACGGTATTTATGATGTGATGACAAAAGAAATGTTTAGGGGCAAGGGCTATGGCAGTGAGATGTTTCAGTTCCTACTCAGTCAAACAATCGATAAACAAAAGCCAGTAGTCTTACAGGCATCAGAGGACGGAAAAAATATTTATAAACGCTTCGGATTTAAAGAAGTCGGAGAAATGATTGTCTTTGAATAAGGCTTAGGTATGCCTATAAAGTAGAGCCCATTTTGACACAAACTCAAAATGGACTCTTACTTTTTTTCATTATTGTACCTGCATCACAACATTCTTTTTCTTTGAATAAAGTAAAAAAGAAATCGTTAGACTCACGCTTATAATCCCAAAAACAAGCCCCATTCCACTTAGTCCAATTAAATCAAGCATCATTCCTGTTGATAATAAGACAACCTGAAAGATGACAGAATCAATCATATTGCGGAAGGAGAAAAATCGACCGTGGAAATCTTTAGGTACTTGCTTTTGAAAAATGACCATAGTAGTTGGGAAAAAGCATCCTACTGAAAATCCAAAAACGCCAAATGTCAGTAGTGCAAAGAATTTAATATCTGATAATAAGAGCATTAGCTCCATTGAACCAATAATAAATGCTAATGTGAAGAGCAATGTCCCTATTTTCACCCGCTCTGCTATCATCTTCAAGCCAGCTGCTCCCAGCATGAAACCGATGCCTTCAACTGTGTATAATAATCCTGAGATAGTCGTTGACTGATGAATTTCGGAAATCTTCATAATGACTAAATTAAAGGATCCTAAAAATAATGTTGGAATAAGCATTAGGACTAGAGTCATCAAGACAATAGGATGCTCCTTTACCATTGGTAGAACCTCTTTGAAGTTACCCTTTTCCTTATTCGCTAAAGATGAATTTTCCGTTTCATCCAACTGTAGGAAACTTGTAATAATAAACATAATAATATAGACGATAAATGAAATAATGTACAACCATTTCAGCTCAAAGAAGCTTAACATAAATCCTGCTGCGGCAGTACCAATAATCCTCGAAATTGTCCGTGCATTCATTTGCCATGCATTTAAGGCCATTAAATCATTATCCTTAACGATCATTGGAATAATTGATTGAAGGGCAGGCATATAAAAGGCTGCCGCAATTTGCAAGGTTATTAAAAAAAGAATCATCCAAATAACCGAATTTGTATAAAGTGCCATAAACATAAAAAGAACACTAATGATTCGTGCGACACTTGCCTGCTGTACAACAGTTTTCTTCCTCGATCGATCAATAATGCGTCCAGCCAATGGACCAACTACTAGACCCGCTAATATACCGCAAGAAATAATTAAAGATTTGTGAAAATCAGAAGGTACAACCTCTTGCATAAAAGCGAGATTTCCTATAATTCCAGCCCACAAGCCAAGACCTACAACAAATTCACCTAATAAAATAATCCATACATTCCGATTGTGCCACATGCTGTATCTCCCCTGCTGTTCCATATTCAATTAATATCACTCATCGTAACAAAATGAAAATAGTTCGTATATAGAAATATATAAATTTTTAAATATTTTATTTCGGCTCAACACCAAAATCTGTTCTTGCTAAAAAAGAATACAAAAAAACATCTGTATCCGCTAGAGTTGAGAGTACGACCAAACAACACAGCGAGGT